>JACMQE010000126.1 GCA_014377145.1 Glaciimonas sp.
AAAAGATACTTTTCAGATAACGCGGCTTGCGAAGACTTCTTCGCGCGGCTAAAAACGGAACTGTTCTACCCTCGGGATTGAAAAACCACAACCATTGAGCAGATCATTCAGATAGTCGATTCCTATATCCGCTGGTATAACGAAAAGCGCATCAAAAATATCCGTCGGCTCACTGAGTCCGGTGGAATCTCCGGAAAGCATTGGACTTACAACATAAACCAGTCCAATTTACGCCGCACCTCCATTTCAACCCTGTCCGTAATGCGACATAACCGGGCTATATACAGACGTTGCCATCTGAAATACTAAGCCAAGCGAGTTGGTCAAAAATTGTTGAAAAATAAGCAACACAATCAAAAGCCAAATTTGGATTGCATATGTTATATTAAGAATAACAAATCTTGTTCTTGCTAAGAATCTAAGGCATTATTTTTACTTTTAAATTTAATAAATCTACGCGAATTGATTTTTAATATAATTAATAAATTTATTTGATTGTTTCGTTTCTAATTTTGTTCACATAATTTATCGATATCAGAAATTTAAATTTATGCAGTGATCACGTACCATCAATTTTTGTATCAAGGCAATTTTTTAAGATGTAATAAATTAAAAAGGATTATAAATGAAAGGCATATTCGTGAAAAATATCAAAATCGCTATACTCGGCTGTCTTAGTTTCGCATGTGTAACCGCTAACGCTGGTGTAGAGTGCTTAGAAAGAGTGACGCGCGTAATTTTGCACAGCAATGGTGGAGTTTATTTTATGGTTGACACAACCTGTACCACTACATGGTGTCAGATCAATTGGGGTACAGCCGAAAAAAATAAATTGGCTTTCTCGATGCTATTAACTGCAAAGGTAACGGGCAAACCATTGAAGTTTTACTGGCCAAATGGCCTCTGTCAAACTTATTCTAATCAGACGCCTTATTTATCTCCTGACTATTTTGCACTTGAATAACACCGTCTAACATTACCCACGCCAGTTAAACAAATGGCCACGGAGTTGGTCAGAGCAGGATGATCGTTTTCCTGTTGAGACATCATGGCCAAACCGATCCTTCCGAATGAACTCTGGTCCATCCTCAAACGGCATTGTGCACGATTTCAACAACCTGCTCGGCGTATTACTATCGAGGCTGGATTTATTGCGGTTGCGCCTGCAGGAACCCGACAGCCGTCGTCTGCTCGATGTGATACACCGGGCGATCGCGCGGGGTTCGACGCTGACGTAGCAATTGCTGGTTTTTTCGCATTAAGCCAAGCTTATGCGAGATCGGTTAGACTTCTGGTTTTGAAAAAGTAGCGGCACCACCATGTTGAATACCAAAGGGATGCGAGTTCCGATCGAAGTGATTTTGGTATGCATTCGTTGGTACGCAGCCTACCCATTGAGTTACCGGCATCTTGAGAAAATGATGCAAGAGCGGGGGGGTATTTGTCGATCATTCTTCAATCAATCGTTGGGCATTGCAGGTAATGTAGGGCGTGATGAGTTGCCAGTTGTCGATCCACTGCTGGCGGGCCATCAACCAGGCCGGCGTGACGACGAAGACATCGCCATCGGGAAACGAGGGTGTGGTTGCCGGCTTTTCTGGCTGTAGATCAGTCGCATCGTCAAGGACTAGAAATTGTTGATTGTCATTGCCCTCGACGTAAAACGTGGCCAAGACTGGTTGGGTATTGACAATGACGTAGCCAGGATATTCGCAGAACCGCGTGATCGCTGGCTGGCTTTCGATGAACGTACCGAGGTGAAAACTGGGATAGGAAAAAACGGTAAGTAACCTGGCAAGCTTCGGGCTCACAAACGACAGGCGACGCATCCGTGGCAATCGCTTGACGGCGATTGGGGAAGGTACTTGTGTGGTGGACACCACCATCGTGCTGCTCCGGAGTCGATGGAGCGCAAAGAACCGAAATGCCGCCGTTACAGCGCCACGAACCACATTTACTTTCCTCGTGAGGAAAGTAAATGTGGTCTGATTTTAGGCGTTGTTGCACTTCAAAGTTGAAGGCGATAGTCCCGCAATCCCTGCGCGATTATGCTGCCATTTTTTGACTGCGAACGGAGTTTGGGCGTGCGGCGGCCAGCATGCGGTTTAACACAGCGACCCCGATGGCAGCCTCGGTTTGTTGCGCCGCAAACCCTCGTGAACGCAGCCGGGGGCCAATCAAGGATTTGTAGCGGCCCATGGTTGTCTCGACCAAGGCACGCTGCCCATAGCCAGTGGCTTTTTGCCAAGCCAACCGACCCTCTGTATTGATCAAGTCAAGATGCCGGTCACG
>JACMQE010000127.1 GCA_014377145.1 Glaciimonas sp.
GGATGAAGCGGTCGTAGAACGGCTTCGTGAACCGCAAGCGCTTGTGGACGGTGTCCCACCCGGCGTGCCGGATCGCGAGTTCATGGATGCGGAGCTTGTTCGCATGCCACAGACCGAACATCTCGACGTTCGGGGTGACCTTCTTGCAGAGGGCTTCGAACTCGTGCGGTTTGTACTCGTAGACGTGCCACGGGTTGTCGGATCGCTCCGCACCCTTGGTTGCTTCTCGAGGTTTCAGAAAGTCCTGCCACGACCAATAGCATTCAGCACGCGGCGTTTTACAGTAATAGATGATAAGCACTGCACATGTTGAACCAGTGGGGTGGATAACCGTTGCCGATTTTTGCCAGTTGTTGGTGCGATAACGTGCTGATGATGGTGCGGCTATCGGGTGCTCAAGCGGCGGTAAGTGTGGCAGAGACAAAAATGGATGGCGATATATTTACTGAAGGTGAGACTTTTTGGTGCATTGCGCGGAATCAGACACATGCATTTTTTGATACGCCTGCAGCGATGTAGCGTTTGTCGGTGCCATCGGTGACCCCTTCATTAGGCTTGTCAGGAAGGTCGTTGATCGAATGGGGCACAACGCTGGTTCATCTCAGAGGATGCTGTGACTGGTCCAATGGTCGCATCCCAAAAAATACGTGCTGCCTTCAGTTTGGTGGGCGGCCATGCAACGTTATACCAGCGAGGCGATAAAAGTATCGGTTTGTTTCACCCTTTCTTTAGCGCCCGCAATTGCCCGCATTCATCAACATTTAAAAACAACTTTTGATCCGGCGGGTATTTTTAATCCGGGACCGATGTATCCCGCAATGTAGATTGGAATGTCCGAGACTTCTGAAGCAATGTTGTGCTTCCACTTAACCTTCAATGCAAGCTTATTACTGAACTACAGGATTTCATGCACACTAATTTAGCCCGATTTATCACAGATACCCGCAAAGGTCAGGAAGCCGAGGCGATTTTACGCGCTTGCGTGCATTGCAGATTTTGCAATGCTACTTGCCCGACGTATCAGCTATTGGGCGATGAATTAGATGGCTCACGTGGACGAATTTATCTGGTCAAGCAAGTGTTGGAAGGGCAGCCGGCTACCACCAAAACGCAGCTGCATCTGGACCCGGAACGCATTGAAGCATTTGTTGCCGCGCCAATGACTGTTCAGGCCAGCGTTTAAAACCGGGCAAGCGTTGCGCTCTTGGTTGCGAAAAAAGTTAAAAGATAACTTGCCGCCAAAGCAGGCTGCTGGAACGACCTATCCTTCCGGCGTAAAATATGGGCGATTGCTAGATATTGGCCGCAAGGTAGTGGACGATCAAGTGCCAAGATCATTGGAACAGCGCATTACACTGGCCGCAACACCACCATGCGCGCAAGATGCTGCTCCTTGATGGTTGTTGTACAGCCCATCAATGGCCCCGAATATTAATAGCGCTACCGTCCCGTGTTGGACGCGCTTGCATTGGAATTGCTGATTGCGTCCAAGGCCGGCTTTTGTGGGGCGATTCGCTATCACCTGAACGATCATGAAAGTGGATTAGACGATATGCGTCACAATATAGATGCATGGTGGCCGTATGTGGATGATAGCAATGGTCAGAAAATCGAGGCAATTGTGAAGACCGTATCCGGTTGTGGCGTCAAGGCGAAAGAATACGGCCACCCGCTGGCCGACGATTCCGCTTATCTTGAAAAAGCGCAAAAAATATCAGCCCTGACACGTGATTTGAGCGAAATTTTGCCTGAGTTGGAAGGACTATTGATGGCTAAGCTAAAAGACAAAATCAGTCAACGCGTCGCCTATCATCCGCCCTGTAATTTGCAACACGGTCAACAGATACGCGGCAAGGTGGAAAGAATGTTGCGCAATGTGGGTGTTGACGTCCAATTGTGCGCTGATAGCCATTTATGTTGCGATTCGGCGGGGACCTATTCGGTGCTGCAGCCAGCACTTTCACATCAATTACGAAAGAATAAATTGCGTAATTTGCAAGTAACTCAGCCTGATATGATCGTCTCTGCGAATATCGGATGTCTCGCACATTTGTAGTCCGGGACGGCGACAATGGTAAAACATTGGATAGAATTGCTGGATTCCGCCTTGCAACAATTTTTATTGTAATAATTACAATAAATCTAATACCTTACGGTAGCCGCCTTCAGCCTCGCAGTTGCTGCAATATTATTCGCACGCTCTACGCAATGAAGGACTAATTGGCAACGCATTGAATAGAAATTTATTCAAACAAAAGGCGAATACAAGCTGTCGACTTGTACTCTAATTTCTATTTAAAGTTACTAATTCATTATTAATTTTAACGGCAGTATTTTCGCTTCATTTGTAAACCCCTCCTTCCGTCCTACAATTTTTAAACTAATTTATTTAATTTATCGGCTTTATAAAAGCTTTGAGAATTAACTTTGCCTGTTGCGCCCATTTTCCGATATTTGCCAATGCCATACAGAAATATCTGTAAACTACTAAAATAATATTTTTATTAATGTTATTATTTCTTGTAGCAAGCGTGTTCCGCACAGCATAGCCTTTGGTGCTGCTGACTATTCTCGATAGTAATAAAGACTTTCTATCAAGCAATAAATGTTAATTAATATAAATAGTTTTGAATGTTCTAATACGAACAATATAATTTTGAACGTAAAATATTTAATGAAATTACCTACTTTTTATCTTGCCTTTCTAATATAATTTAGGTCGAAGTATTGACTGAGGTGGATGCAGTAGACACGAAAGGAAAATTGTGGCGGAAGTAAAGATGTTCGACTTATTAGTAGTGGGTGGGGGTGTCAACGGCGCAGGGATTGCACGAGACGCTGCCGGGCGTAGTTTAAGCGTGTTGCTTTGCGAACAAGATGATTTGGCGGCACATACTTCGTCGGCCAGTACCAAGCTAATACATGGCGGCCTGCGCTACTTGGAACATTATGAATTCAGTCTAGTGCGCAAGGCATTGCAAGAGCGCGAAGTACTATTACGCCTCGCCCCCCATATTATTTCTCCTTTGCGTTTTGTGATGCCGTATGTTTCCGGGTTGCGTCCTGCCTGGATGATTCGTGCGGGTTTGTTTTTGTATGACCACCTTAGTAAACGTGAATTACTACCCGGCTCACGCGGGATTAATTTTCGGACTCACGTTTCTGGTACCTCATTGAAGAAAACCTTGAAAAAAGGTTTTGTGTATTCCGATGCTGCGGTGCAGGATGCGCGTCTAGTGGTCCTAAATGTGATGGATGCGCAAGAGCGAGGCGCGACTATTTTGACAAAAACACGCTTAATTGCAGCCAAGCAAGGGGCCCAACATTGGGATGCAACTTTGCGCTCGACGACCAGCGGTGAAACGATAAATGTGCAAGCGCGGTGTGTCGTCAATGCGGGTGGTCCATGGGTTGCCAGTTTGCTTAGTGGTGCACTAAATATGCCGGCGCAACATCAAATTCGTCTCGTTAAAGGCAGTCATATTGTCACTAAACGTTTGTTCGATCATGATCATGCTTACATTTTTCAAAATCCAGATAAGCGGATTGTGTTTGCGATTCCGTATGAAAACGATTTCACCGCGATTGGCACCACCGATGTTGACTACAGCGGTGATCCAAGCAAAGTTGATATTTCCGAAGAAGAAACTGCGTACCTGTGCGAATCCGTCAATCGGTATTTCGTTACTCCGGTCACACCAGCGCAGGTGGTCTCGTCGTGGTCCGGCGTACGCCCATTGCTGGAAGAAGAGATTGCTAATCCGTCCGCCGTCACGCGTGATTATCGTTTGGAGTTGACGATAGAGAAAAATCTGGCACCAGCACTTTCAGTATTTGGCGGAAAAATTACTACTTATCGCCGTTTGGCAGAAGAAGCAATGGAGAAGCTGCAACCGGTATTTAGCTATATGAAGACCGAAAGCTGGACTGCGCACGTGCCGTTACCTGGCGGGGATATTAAAAATGCTGATTTCGCTAGTTTTTTTAATCACTTCCAGCAACGCCATCCGTGGTTGCCAGCGGCAACGGCAAAGCGCTACGCTCATGCCTATGGCACGCGTGCTGAGACATTATTGGACAGTATCTACAGTGTCGATGCGCTTGGTGAACTGTTCGGTGCAGATTTGTATGAGGCTGA
>JACMQE010000128.1 GCA_014377145.1 Glaciimonas sp.
CGCACCGCCAAGTGGTGGCGCTGGGTACACACGATCTGCTCATCATCGACACGCCCGATGCCCTGTTGGTGGTGGCGCGCAGCCATGCAGAAAACGTCAAAACCGTGGTGGCTGAGCTAGAGGCACGCCAAAGCCCGCAAGCCGCTTTGCACCGCAAAGGGGCCCGCCCGTGGGGCTGGTACGACAGCATTGATGCGGGCGAGCGCTTTCAGGTCAAACGCATTGCCGTCAAGCCCGGCGCCTCACTCAGCCTGCAAAAACACCATCACAGGGCCGAGCACTGGGTTGTGGTCAAAGGCACGGCTGAGGTGACCCGGGGCCAAGAAACCTTCTTGCTGACTGAAAACCAGTCCACCTACATCCCCATTGGTGGACTGCACCGCCTGCACAACCCCGGCAAGACCGAGTTGGAGATGATTGAAGTTCAGTCTGGCAGCTACTTGGGCGAGGACGACATCGTGCGCTTTGACGACGCCTACGGACGCGTGATATCAAAGAGCAAAGTCATAACACCAATGATCGCCACGTCTGCGGTTTTGTCGCCAACAGCCGTACCGTGATTTACGAAATCAAAGACCTGTTTGGCAAAGACAACGAGGAGCTGAAGCAGTGAGACATCAATTTTTAAGTAGCGAATATGCGTTAAACCAGCGTATAGGCATCATGAATGAACTCCGAGGTTTGTTCCTATGAAGGTCATCCACATCCATCGGCAATCCAAACCAGGAGTTTTCAGCATTGAAGAACTCTTCCATGCCGTGGCGGCAGAGTTACGCGAAGACATTGAAGTTATCGAATACGAGGCAGGGCCGCGCAAATCGATGCTTATGGATGCATGGCGGATTAGGAAAATGAAAGCCGATGTATACCATGTTACTGGCGACATTCATTACATGGTTTTATTACTGCCATGGCATAAAACAGTACTAACAGTGCATGACATTGTTCACTTTTTGCTCGATTTAAAAGGTATTAAGCGCTGGCTTTATAAGTGGATTTGGCTTTTGTTGCCTATTCGTACCGCTCGGGCAGTAACATCGATTTCGAAAACCACCGTAGACCGTCTAGTCGAACACTTGGGTATTTCGCGCAGCAAGGTCATCATCATCGACAATTGCCACAGCCCCCTGTTCAAACAGGTACCACGGGCATTCAACACAGCATGCCCCGTCATCCTGCAGGTAGGTACCCGTTCTAATAAGAATGTACCCCGACTAATTGCGGCCCTCCGTGGTATCCCCTGCAAGTTAGTGCTGATCGGCAAGCTTGATGAGTCCATACAGCAGCAACTGAACAACTGCGGTACCAATTACGAAAATCGTGTCAATCTCTCGCACGCCCAAATTGTCCAAGCTTATGTGGACTGCGATATCGTCGCTTTTATCTCCCTTGCTGAGGGCTTTGGCGTACCAATTATCGAAGCTCAAGCCACCGGACGCCCTTTGGTCACTTCCAACATTTTCCCAATGATCGATGTGGCAGGCGCGGCTGCCTGTTTGGTACCGCCTACCGATTTATCGGGCATACGTGAAGGGTTCCTCAGAATAATTAACGACGACGACTATCGCAGTGGGATCGTTGCGGCGGGTGTCCTCAATGCTGCACGCTATTCACCCACTGCTATTCGCGTGCGATATCTTGCACTTTACAAACGAACTCAAGAACATAGCTAAAACCACTCTCGATGATATTCGTCAGGGGTATGAGGCGGGTGCCCTGCACCACAAATTTTGTGCTCGAGACAATGACGGCTTCAACTCACAGCCCACCACCAGGACCGCTATAGGCCGCCTTAGAAACTATATTGGCGAGCTCTGGATAATAAGGATAAAGCTTTCATCAAGCAGCTCATTGTTGAGTCGGTCGGATACAAGAGTAAGAAGTTATTCAAAGAATACTAAATATAAAATGAAAACAATCAAATCAATATGCGAAATATGTAAGTCAAAGGCTGTGAATAAAATTGGAGATATTCAAGGGTACAAGTTGAACTCCAGATACTCTGTTTTAGAGTGTCCGGACTGTAGAACTAGCTTCGCAGACCCGAGGGTGGCTGATGAAAAAATATATGAAGCTATTTATAAAAATGTCGAAAAAATTCCCGGCTATTCACGATATTCAAAATTAGCCAAAGAAATTTTGAAGCAAAAATTTCCCTTGAAATATATTATGGGTGTTGAAGATTGTTATTACGGTATTGCTAAAACACTCATTGATAAGATTGATGATAAAAGCAAACCCTTAATCTGTGAAGTAGGATGCGGTCAAGGGTATTTAACTTATGCCTTGGTAAATGCTGGTTATAACGCGATTGGCTTGGATATTTCGAAAAAAGCAATCGAGCTGGCGAAAATTCGCTATGGTGATCATTATCATGCCACTGATCTAAAAGCATTTATTGAGACTCATGGGCGAAAACCCTCTTACATAATCTCAAGCGAACTCATTGAACATTTAAGCGATCCGGTGTTATTTATCGGTGAAATGCTTGATTGTCTAGCTCCTGGTGGTTCGCTGATTTTAACTACGCCCAATAAATTGCCAACCGATAACCAAATTTGGGACACTGAATTGCCGCCAGTACATCTTTGGCATTTTTCGCGGAGAGGATTAATTGGAATTGCTAGGCAATTGTCTAGCGGAATAGAATTTGTTAATCTGTCGGAATTTTATAAAATACATATTAAATTTCGGAAGAAATCTGATTCAATCAAGAGATTGCAAGTTTCCATCATGGATGAAAACTATAAGTTGATAAAATTAAATGAAAAGGAAAATAATAATTCAAATATTTCATTGAAATCTGTTGTGAGGAACTTGCTACCGTTGAACCTGATTGCAAAAATTCAAAAAATACGTATGGCAATTAGTGGATATTATGTGTGTGACGACAATACGTCCCTGACGTTATGTGCGATCTTCACAAGAAAAACTTGATATGTCGATCGATCTGATTTCTCTTGCTGAAAAAATCTCCGTCTGTCTGCTGACGTACAACCATGTCGAAATCATTGAATCGACTTTGAAGACCATACTTGATCAAACTATCACAGGCTACGAGGTCATCGTCAGCGATGATTGTTCTACCGACGGCAGTTGGGAACTAATTCT
Organism: Glaciimonas sp.; assembly: GCA_014377145.1. The sequence continues at coordinate 3,112 of JACMQE010000128.1, forward strand.
TAAACTTGCGGCAGCAGATGCGAGGATCAAACCCTTTCGTACCCCTCACAACATGAGTATGCCCGGCAACGCCAACTTCGCTGTGAAGCAATCTGCCCGGCCCTACATTGCATTGCTGCACCACGATGATCTCTATAGGAATGATTTGCTTGAAAAGTGGGCGGGGGTGCTTGATCGTCATGCCAATGCTGCCTTTGTGTTTAACTCTTATGCTGTTTATAAAAACAGTTTTATTTACCAAGAAGCGATGCCTGGGGAATGTATTGAAGGTCGCTGGCTGCTTGAAGAATATTTGCTACCGCGCTGGGGCTGTGCCGTGCGTGGCACAGCCATGATCCGGCGCAGCACGTGGGAAAAGGTTGGTGGTATGCGTGAGCAATTTGGCCTGCTGTCCGATGTTGACTTGTGGATGCGGCTGGCCATGCATTGGCAGGTGGGTTACGTGGCGGAGCCGGTGATTACTGTGCGCCAGCAGCGGCCGTCAGATTACCCAGATGAATACAAGGAAATCATCTGGTCTTGGAA
>JACMQE010000129.1 GCA_014377145.1 Glaciimonas sp.
CGACATTACCGAAGACGGCTTCACTTTCCGCGTGGACATGGCGTTGCGGCCCAATGGTGCATCGGGTCCGCTGTTTGCCAGCTTGAATATGGTCGAAATATATCTGTTCACACACGGGCGTGAATGGGAGCGCTACGCCTGGTGCAAAGTGCGTGCGATGACCGGTCGGCCTGATGATATTAGAATGCTGGAAAACATTTCGTGCCCCTTCGTTTTCCGGCGCTATCTGGATTACGGCACCCTCGACGCGATGCGTTTGATGCATGGTCAAATCCGGGCTGAAGTACGGCGTCAGGAGATCTTACACCCGGATCGGAATAACAACGTTAAGCTGGGAAGCGGTAGAATACGAGAAATCGAATTCCTGGCGCAGGTATTCCAGTTAATAAGGGGTGAGCGCTCAACACGTTGCACCTTGCGCACACTGGTTGAGAAGAATTTGTTGACCGCCGAGGTGGTCGAGCAGTTTCTGGAAGCCTACGATTTCTTACGCAATCTGGAACATCGCCTGCAATATTTGGACGATGCGCAAACTCATAAACTGCCAGTGAGCGATCCGCAGTGGCTGATCGTAGCCCAAGCGATGGGATTTACGGATATAGATACCCTTTTGCGTGAACTGGAAAAACGCAGATTGTTGGTTGCGGCCCAGTTTGATGCTATCTTTAACGATAAACAGAATGATCAGTCTGCCAGCATGGAGGGCAGCAACCCTCACAACAGTGCAAGCAATAGCACGATTGCCCCCTATGTGAATTGAGTGACGGCGATAGTCCTGAATCTATTGCAAGTACTCTTGCTGCATTAGGTTTCAGCAATGTCAACGAAAACGCTCGTCGCCTTGCATTAATCAATGTGGCATTGCCAATTATTGGCGCGCGCTCTGAGTTAAAAAATGGTGTCGATGCGATCTCGCATCTCAACACGCTTGGCCGCTTATTGGATTTTCTTGAAACTATTGCCTGCTGCGCTGCCTATCTGGCATTACTGACTGAATATCTGCATACTTTTTAACCCGTGTTATCCGGATGATCGGCACCAGCGAATGGGCGGCTAAATTTCTGAAGCGCCACCCTATCTTATTGGACGAATTACTGGATAATCGTAATCTTAATATTTTCCCCGACTGGTCAGTTTTTGCGCAAGATTGCCGCCGCCAGATGGAGACCATTGCCGGAAATACCGAGCGCCAGCTCGATCTGTTGCGAGAATTGCATCATGTCCAGTTATTTCGGCTATTGGCGCAGGATCTGGAAGGCAAACTCAGCGTGGAGGTCCTAGCCGAATATCTGTCAGTGCTGGCAGATATTTTGGTCGACACCACGATTCATTCAGTCTGGCAAACCTTCTCCAACCATCACCACGAAGTACCAAAATTCGCCGTCATTGCGTATGGCAAATTGAGTGGTAAAGAACTGAGCTACGCCTCCGATCTGGATGTGGTTTTCTGTATGAAGATGATGATCAGAGGATGCACCAGCAATGTATGCAAAGTTGGCGCAGCGTTTTATTACCTGGATGACGAGTCATACTTCCGCTGGCATTCTGTTCGATATTGATATCGCGTTACGTCCAGATGGTGCCAGCGGCTTGCTAGTGTCACCATTTGCGACATTTGAAAGGTATCAGCGTAACTCTGCGTGGCTATGGGAACATCAGGCTTTGACCCGCGCGCGATTTTGTTCTGGCGATAATGCTATCGGCGAGCGCTTTGAAGCGTTGCGAGTAGACGTTTTACGTCAAGTGCGCGATCCGTTGAAGCTACAACAAGTAGTACACGCCATGCGGCAAAAGATGCACGACGCCAATCGCAATCGTAGCGATCTGTTTGACCTGAAAAATGACGCTGGTGGGATGGTCGATATCGAACTTTTAGTACAATTTCTGATCCTGCGCGACTCAGCAAATCATCCCGAATTGACCGCCGATGTTGGGAATATCGCGTTGCTAAAATTATGCGGTGACCTAGGACTGATCGATGCGACATCAGCTACCCAAGTGGCACATGCGTATCGTCATATCGCAAGCTACAGCACCAACGGCGTTTGCAAGGTGATGAGCGTGCGAGGGTACCAACAGATTGGGTTGCTTCTGAAATGACGTTGGTGAAAAATTTATTGGCCACGGTATTTGTGACGACTATCACCTAGCCATTCACTTTCTGGTGCCTCGCGTACGCCATTACATGCCTGGTCCAGACATAGGTCTGCAAAAATCAGATGCCAAGCTTGTTTCGGGACGCACAAATACGCTGCGCTCGCCATAATAGTCGATATTGGAAAACATCAGGAAAAGCTTAGAGAATGAGATCTGGTCGGTAGTGCCAGGTATTAAAAATGATCAAGTTACAAAAAAGCCCCGACTGGCGGGGCTTCAGTGCTACTTTCGTAGCAATCTTTTGAATCAGTTTACTTCGCTGACATCAGTGCGACAGTCGTATCCAGCATGCGGTTCGAGAAACCCCACTCGTTGTCATACCAGCTCGACACTTTAACCAGACTACCGGATACTTTGGTCAGCGTTGCATCGAAATTCGACGATGCCGGATTGTGGTTGAAATCGACCGATACCAATGGCTCGACGTTATATGTCAGCACGCCCTGCAATGCACCTTCTGATGCTTCTTTCACGATCGCATTGACTTCTTCCACCGTCGTGTCACGTGCAGCAACAAACGATAAATCAACCAACGACACATTGATGGTTGGCACACGAATTGCGAAACCATCCAACTTGCCGTTCAATTCTGGCAAGACCAGGCCAACTGCGGCAGCTGCGCCTGTTTTGGTCGGAATCATGCTCATGGTTGCCGAACGCGCACGACGTAAATCTTCGTGATATACGTCCGTTAATACCTGATCATTGGTGTACGAGTGAATCGTGGTCATTAGACCATTGACGACACCGATTGTATCGTTCAGTGGTTTTACCAGCGGTGCCAGACAGTTGGTCGTACAGGATGCGTTAGAGATCACTGTATCTGTGGACTTCAGGACATCGTGATTAACGCCGAAGACAATCGTCGCGTCAACATCTTTGCCGCCGGGCGCCGAAATAATGACTTTCTTAGCGCCGCCATGAATATGCGCGCTGGCTTTTTCTTTGGTAGTAAAAAAGCCGGTACATTCCAGCACGACGTCAACCTTCAGATCGTCCCATGGCAGTTCAGCCGGATTACGCTGGGCCAGCACTTTGATGCGGTCGCCGTTGACCACGATGGCATCCCCATCTACCGTAACTGTGCCAGGAAACTTGCCGTGCGCGGTATCGTATTGAGTCAAATGTGCGTTGGTTTTAGAATCACCCAGATCGTTGATCGCGACGATTTCGATGTCATGCTTCTTACCGCCTTCATAATGCGCACGGAGGATGTTGCGGCCGATGCGGCCATAGCCATTAATTGCAATACGAATAGTCATGCTTCTCTCCTAAGGTATGAACAACAATTCAATTCAAACGACCATTTCACATCATCGTCATTTAACTTTCAACAATTTTCACCGGTGTTATCGATAGCATTGAAGTACCTATGCCAATATAATCAATTAACACGTATGGTATGCCAAGCGTAACCGGCCTCTTGCAAATCCAAATCTTCATCCCAGCTAAACGCTTGTTCCTTGAGCAATTCGGCACCGAGCATGGTAAAAAATTGCCTTGCTATGCCATTTTGGGCCAATACCCATACCACAGCATATTATTGGCACCGGCACTTGCCAGGGTGTTCGCCACATGAGCCACAAGACGGCGACCAATGCCAGCACGCTGCAATGAAGGATTCAGATAAATAGCGGTCAGTTCACTATCGAAGTCAAGTTTTTCTTCGCTCAACGTCATTCCGGCAGCAAATCCGATAATCTTACCTTCAATTTCAGCCACAAACACGCAGGCAGCATCAGAGGCGGCGGTCAGTATCTGCTTCCATAAGGCCGTACTTTCGTCGACTTTAATGCCTTTCAGATAGGCGACCGGAATAATGCCGCGATAAGTGCTTCGCCAGCTATCGATACGCACTGCGGCAATCACCGCAGCATCGGCAACACTAGCCCGCCGTACCAAAAATTCACCGACGATGGTGGTGAATGCCGTGACCTCAGTGGTATTATTCGATTTTTTTATTGCCATGTTCATGCCAACGTCATTTTGACTTTAGCAACCACGTTTTCGACGGTAAAACCAAAGTGTTTGAACAAGACATTTGCCGGTGCCGACTCTCCAAAAGTATCGATACCGACTACAGCACCTTCTAGTCCAACATATTTATACCAGGTAGAAGTAACGCCAGCTTCCACCGCAACACGTGGCAAGCCGCGTACAAGGACACTGGCTTTATAGGCAGCTTCCTGAAGGTCGAAAACCTCGGTACTTGGCATCGAGACTACGCGTACTGCAATGCCTTCTGCCGCCAACGCATCCGCTGCCTGGATCGCCAGTTCGACTTCAGAACCAGTCGCGATGATGATCCCTTTAGCGTCTTTTGCATCTCTCAGCACATAACCGCCGCGCTGAATATTTGCGATTTGGGTGGCATCACGCTTTTGATAAGCCAGATTC
>JACMQE010000007.1 GCA_014377145.1 Glaciimonas sp.
GTAGTAGAGCAGTTTTTTGCGCATACTAAACCATTTAGGAGAGTCGCTACACGTTATGACAAACGCGCTTCGTGATTTGCTTCCTCCGTGGCTCTCACATCCTCGTTACTTTGATTGAAATAAATGTCAACACGCCCTAATTAAAAGGATATCTATATGAACAAATCAGGCATAGCCATACTGAAAATGCAAACATTGCCTACGATTGTGAAGGGCAGGGGCAGCTCTTATTATTGATCGTTGGCGGCAATGGTGGCATTCGTCCTACACGCGTCTGTCAGCACTTTTGACGGACAGTTACACTTTCGTCAGATATGATCGGCGTGCCAATTGGCGCAGCACCGGCGACGCCACGGTTGATCTCGATATGGTGCAACAAGCCTGCTATGCTGCGGCTGTGATTCGGGCGATCGGGCGGAGTAAGCCTAGGTATTCGGTCATAGAACCGTGCCAACATTGCAATCAAACTGGCTGCAGATCATCCCGAGGTTTTACGTAGACTGATTACCCACGCAATGCTACTGATCAATATTCTACCTGACGCTGAGCAGTAATTGGGCTTTGTCAAGGATGTGCTTGCCATATTCGTGGCTGAAGGCGCACCTGCCGCTATGAAAAAGTTTGCGTAATCACTGGTCGGTTTTAATAAGCCGGTAGTTGCCTCGGCGATCAAGGTCGAATATTCAACAATTCATGGCACATGAATATTTGAATATCAGTCAGTTCTGGCCAGATTTCGATACCATTGCGCGTAACAATGTATTAACCGTGATCGCTGCTGGAGTCGCTGGGGTGGGGCTAATTACAATTGCTCTGCGTGAGTTTTTACGGAACGTTCTGATTGCCAGTACGTCGAGGTGCCAGAAAATTATCCGTCTTTCGTCCTGGAGCCAGAAATTTTTACAATAGCGCTACGCAAATTAGTGGTGGGACTTCAAGTTTTGTAGCTGAAAAGCAACTTTATTACCCCAAAAGTTGACTTCTTTTTAGAGGACTATGGGTTTCTTTGGCAAGTTGACGGTAAAACGTCAATTTGCCATGTGCAGCTTTAAAAAAGTCCTTCGTAGGATCAATAAAACTTAACTTTATCACATGTTTAGCGATAAAGTTAAGCACTTTCAATCGCTAACCCAATCAAAGAAAAAATAATGGAAAAAGAATACGAAGTGCCGGTTCCGCAGGAGCATGCCATATAAGAGGCTTTGGAAAAAGCACGGGATGGATTAGCGTAGAGAGTAGCGCTGATGACGGCAATTTTGGTAAATATCAGCGCATTGGTCAGTTATCAAAGTGATGCTGCGTAAAACGAATCCATGTTTTTAAAAAATCAAAGCATTTTGAAGCAGACCGAGGCCAGTGACCAGTTGGCTTTTTATCAATCGAAGTCAACAAAAAGTCATCTCGATAAGGCTGTTGCAGCGTTGACCGAAAAACCTGAAATGAAAGCCCGTTATTTGGCGAATCACGATAAACAGGAGGAGCAGAAGGCAGAAATAAAAGCCGAAGCAGGGAGGCTACAGGCAGAGTCGCGCAAGCTGAGTGAAGAATCTGAGGAAAACTACGACCACATGAGGGTTTAGCGCTTACCATGACGTTTGTTCAGATTAAAGTGGCTTTGGCGGCAATTACAGTATTGACCAGAAGACGCTGGTTAATTTGTGGTTCGGTGATTTCAGCAGCGGTGGGAATTATTTACTCTGCGAGCGCTTTTCTTTAAAAAAGCCTGAAAAGTAAAAATAGCCTTGGCAAGGTGTCATTTTTTACGGTCATGCGTAGAGCTATGCACATGTACTATTTCGGTGGTCGATGCGCGGGCACTCTCATTAGCCACTGTACTCGTATCGAGAGAGGGTGTTTACTGATTGTTTGAGCTTCATAGGTTTGCCGATAGCCTCAATTATCGGCACCACATTTCTATGCAACCGTGGTTTCCGGTTGGCTGGATTTGTGGGCGTTTTTGTCTGGCATCTAGCCCGTAGCGGCATGCAAACTTTTCAATGCTAGTTAAACTTTGAAAAGTTTTTCGCTAGCGTGAACAAATTAAAATTTTATATCTTCGTCGGCACGCCTTGTTTGGACAATTTTGCGTAAGTCCTATAAAATAAGTTATCAATTAAGTAACAATGGCAGCTGCAAAGTCAGCCTTAGTCACTCTTGACGAAGACTTGCAAGCGTATTTGGTTAGTTCTATCGCGGCTAGGGTAAATTCACGCACACAGCTATACGGAATGAAAAGTGATGTGGTGCAACGAAATTAGACTTTAACGAAAAATAACAAATGTGCTGATGAATTACTAGTTTTCTTGATGTCTAGTACCTCGATTTTTCTTTGATATGTCTTTGTTAAGGGTGAGCTTCCAGTCGGCCTAGATAAAATATGTACTACATTTATCTAGGCCAAGTATAGTTTCTATCTGCGACTACGGCCCGACAGCTTCCTAGGCACAGATTCAGATCGTCTAAAATATTGTAAATCAAAAGTACATCAGAGGAATGTATTGGAATGCAATTTTTCATGTCTGCTTCCAATATTTCGCATCTGTGCAATGAAATGGGCATGCAGAAAATTTTTTTAGCAATACTAGGACTCCTAATCTTTATGGTAGCCGCATGCATTACCACCTCCAATGGCAGCGGTGGTGCAACTCCGTACGGACCGGGCTATTAAACCTTACAAAAGGGCGACACCTTACATATTATCGACCGTAAGTTTAATCAAAGGCATCGTATTATTGCTGGCTGGAATAAGCTTGCAGATGTAAATGGGCTTGAAATACGCCAGGTCCTACGGGTGGCACCATCGAGTGCTGCTGGCAATGCTGTTACTCCAGCAAAAAGTGCCGCCGCTACTAGGTCGCAATTCCCTGCGCCATCGTCGAACGGAGCCGAAAGCCGCATCGATTGGCTATGATCAACAGAAGGTGTAAAAACTGCCAGTTTTCTGCAAAGAAAAAAGGGATAGAGATTGTTGGCAATATGGGGCAACCAGTGCTAGCAGCGTCCAGTGGCAAGGTTATGTACGCGGGATCTATGGCAATTTAGTGATTGTTAAACATACTAGTAATTTGTTGTCGGTTTATGCGCATAATCAGGTAATACTTGCTAACGAGGGAGAGATGGTCAGGAAAAGCCAGAAGATTGCTGAAATGGGTAAATCCGATAGCAGTACTGTCAAACTCTATTTCGAAATTCGTCGTGATGGTAAACCTAACGATCCTTCTGGTGTCTTCCCGGGACTATAGTCGGTAGCGAAGGGCGAACAAAGGTTATTAAATATGCGAACCTTTTGCTCAGGTTAATGCAATAAAATCACAGATTAACTGAAGCTGATATATACCAATAGGCAATTGCAGTTCGCGGTGCGGATTGCTTCGCACGGCAAAGTCTGGTCTAGGGACTTGCGACCATTTTCCTTGCGCTGATGACCTGCAAATGCTTCAAAACTACCGACTGACAATTTACGTGCAGGTCACATTTTCTGTGGGAAAAAGTAAAACAACGTATTTAAAATTGGAATTCTCTCGTCTCAAATACATTGTTTGTTATAGCACTATAGCACCTCGTTTTCTTGGTGCTCCCCGAGTTGCGCCTAGGATGCGCCAAGCGCTTCCGTATAAGGTTAAATGCAGTCTGCATTGGCTTTAAAAGAACCTGTTTTCAATAATAAACTGCACTAGAAAACGGCTTTTGTAGCGGGGATACTAACCTCAACTCTCCTATCCCAAAGCCAAGCATGGGAGACTCCCCTCTGGGAAGTTCAAGGGATAAACTGCAAAGCCTAGATTTGTCGTCCCTTGTCATAAGCATTCGGTAGTGGGCTTCTTGGCAAAAATATTCGCGGGTCTGTGGTAGCACTATGCTAACCATTTGGTCACCACCAACAAGGTCGATGGGGACAGCGCGCTTATCTCTTGTAAAGATTTTTGAGTGCAGGAATGAGAAGTGGTGTGGCACTTGATTGCGTTATTATATTCAACGTGAACTATCGATTAAAGGATAGATGGCATGAGCGATATAAACAATATGAGCAGCATGCGACAGCGGGATTAACAAGGTACTGGTATGAGGGGGTGCCGCAGTATCGTGCACCTTTTCGATGGTGCAGGGAAAGCTGCGGGTGAATATCCATTAGGACTATGTGCTCATACCATGACTTAACGTGGGTGAATAGTTGTTCAGAAGCAGGACCATGGGTCAGAATAAAGCAAAGCAGGTCACCAGAGTAGCGCGCAAGAGGATTGCAATTCAGTAAGAGAGCAACTTGATGACGAAAGTCATGCGGCTGTTGGAGAGGCGATAGGGTTTGGTGCTGAGCGGATACCACTTTTCTCGCTATCGCGATGGAGGAATTGGAAAACCAATTTGGCCATGCGCGGATTAATCTTGCTGGTGGCGGACAGAGTAATCCTGCGTTACCTGGACAGCCGACATCACACGATTTTATGGGTTCACAGCGTCCGCATCGTGCTTCGCCGCACAACACTGCACAAGCCTGATCACCCTACCCAAGCTGGTACGGCTGCGCTGTCACCGCTAGTGCTAGCACCTGACCCGGAGCGTTATTTTCTGCACAAGCTCTGGCGGAGGCGAATGCAGGTGCTCATGCATCGCATAGTGTTTTTCCAGCCCGGTCGATTCGAACAGCTTCAAGGTACGTTGAGACGGCCAATAGTCACACCCGCACTTAGGACGATGGCACCATTTAGGCCGTTCGTGCTGATCCAGCATACATGGGTCAGTGCAGTGCCCCTCAGTGACAACGACGCTTTTCCCGACGCCAGCGCCGACCATGGCACCGGGGATGATGATGACCTATTACGCTTTAGCAGAAGCGGTAGCAGCATAGGCGTTCGCGGGGCTGGGGGCGACGAATTTTTTGGCTGAGGCGTTGGCGAAAAAATATTCTGATCTGGATCTGGAGACGCTAACGTTTGGGATGTTAGAGGCAAGGAACGCTACTGAGCCTGCATTCACCGTGGTGAGTGTGGATGCGCTACTCGAGACGTTTGATGACGAGGAGGACACCAGGCAACGGGTGCTCTATCCAGGGATACCTGTCAAGCTAAAAAATGACATTGAGAGTTTGGTGAATGTCGACCGCACGCCTGATCAGCTGTTTGAACTACGCTATTGGCAGAAGGAACGGGAATATAAGCAGGCGTATGCGGACTTCGTGGCGGTGGCAGGCGATGCGGCGGTGCTCGCAGCTTTGTATCCAGATAATCGCTATACAGCGATGTGGTGGGCGATGCGCGGCATATTAGGAAACTGGATCGGGACTATCTACAGAATCTGGCACAACACAGGGAGCAGCATTTTGAGGCCGATCGTATTACGCGTCGTTGATCTTTTCTACCGACGTGCAACTGGTTGATATGGAACTGGCACGCCACGATAGGACAGAGAGGGGACTTACGGGAGAAACTGCTATAAAAAAAGGCAGGGCGCAGATGTTGAACTGGTAAGTAGATTATCTACGCCTGCAACAGAAAAAACAGGAGGCGTTATTTTCTAAAATTAAAGCGGTGACAGCGCATATACAGACGTTTTATGCGCCGGTATCCCGTCATGATTTTATTTTTCCCACGCGCGCATATCTGGTGGCGACCCGATTTTTGTTGGTGCAAGAGGAGGTGGTGTTGTCGGATACCCAATTGGCGGCGTTTGCAGCGCAGGTCAATGTTGATCACGCGAGCCTGGAGTTAGGCGAACTTTTTGATTTGACGCAGCTATTTTATTTTGTGGTGAATGTGATACAGCAAGGATTCATCGGTTTAAACAGTCAGGATATTGTTGTGGGTTCCCTATATTCACAGCGGCCAGCGTGGCAGTCTATGAGTGGACCGAGGCGGCGGTCAGCGCGTATGCGGGCGACTGTTGACGCCGCGGGATATTGTTCATTTTTCGCAACGGATGGCGGCCGTAGCGGTTATCCCAGAAGTAACCGCTACGCTACCAATAGAAACAGCCGCAACGGTGTCGCCCACTTCAGCGACTTTGATCGTCCCCCAATTGGCGGAAGATTTTCTGGCACTAGAGGGGCTAGGGTCAGATGCGCTGGCTGTCGAACTTCATGAGCAGTAGCATAAAGTGCAGTGTTTTCAATTGAAACACGTGCTGGATTATATGCATAGTCCCAGTCAATACGAGATTATTTATCCGGCGCAATTCGATGCCGAGCTGAAAGTGCGCTGCGAGGCGTTTCGACTCAAGGATTTCTCACCAGAGTATCAGGATTGGTATCAGGCGCTGATGGTGACCGGGGTGACCGAGAGAATAAATGTCGGCGTCTTATTAGAAGAGGCGAAGAAGGCCGGATTGGACCCCCATCTTGCGGTGGATCGCTATCGCAAGATCGTCTACGAAGGGCGTCGTAAATATGCCGGACTGGCCAATATTGTAGCATCCCTGAATGATTATCGGCTTAACCCGGTGGAATTTATCCGTCATTTTATATTGTCCGCATCAAGGAAACATTAACCATTACATTATGGTGTCAAACCTGATACTAATATAATGGTGATGTATCAGTCAAAGAATGGGAGAGATGGGCGGAACAGTATTGATTACAAAATGCTGGATCTAGCTCAGGGTAACCAGATTCTCGTGGATAGTTTTCCTGCTGATTATGGCGAAGTGCAATGGCCACCTTGTACCGATGATCGCTTCAAATATCTATTCACACCCTGAGAAGCCAAACGGGGAGAAGACATGGACTGGGGGGGGTGAAACCGACATTTGACAGACACTTTGAGACCATCAAGAACAACCATGAGATGCGGGAACAACTGACGAATTAATATCGGATATCGATCCTGGTGGCGATTCAAGCATCCATCAAAGCATATCCAAAGACCATGTATGCGCCCTCCCTACAGGCTTTTTGGATCCGGCTAGTATGCCCGAACGCAAGCAGCTGTCCTGTCAGGTATGTGGATGGACGGTAAACGGTTGACAGATATGGTCGCATTTACCTTTTATGACAATAATATATTGTTGGTCTTTGGTGCAGACAAGACCTTCTTGGTGTTTATTAACTCGGAAGCCGGGCTGGCCCGCTCGGATATACAAGCATGGATCCTGCGCTATCTGTCGGTATATGACCATATGGCGTTTAACAAGTATAAAAAAGCGTTTTCGTTCATTTAGCCATCTAACAGATGGCGTGTGGGGAATGGTCCAAGCAGATCGTTCCTGACGTTTGAAAAAAAGATGGCATTATCCGGACGATTTATATGCACTTTTTATGGAGCGTCTACCCAAGGATATGGATACATTAGTGCGTTCGTATCGCGAGACCCAGAACACAGACTTTGTCAATGCGGTGGGTTATGCCGCCGCCTTTTCGGGGCTGTTTGTGGGCAGGATTTTGGATGGCAGCGCTGGGGGCACTACTGGGTACGGGCGTGGAGCTGGCCCCAGATATATATATAAATATGTAGAGGCTGATACACGCCGGATGAAGCCCCAGAAGCTTTGTGGGATGGATTTTTAAATCTGATCATTTTGGAGGTACGCTAGACGCCGTTACGTTGGCTTTTAAGGCATCCAGTGTGGTGACAAAAAATGCGTGAGGATTTGCATATTGGTGGTATCAAAATGTCAAATAAAGCAGCAAAGGAAGCTAGCCGTAAACAGTTCGAAGTAAAATAGTCCCCAGCAACCGAGTGGCTGCCATGGGAGCGCCACCGCCACCGCTTAAGGGACTAGTAGGGGGGCAGCGAAGGCAGAATCGCAGGTGCTAACACCACTGAGAACGCCTGCCGCTGTACTAAAAGTCCCTGGTGACACGATCAGCCGGTTGGGCGTTGTTGTGGTGCCAGCCATGCCGGTCGGACGTTAGCTGCAAAGATGGGGGGTCTTCCTCATGCCAAGCTTATTCGCCCAGGAGGTGGAATACATGCCTATGGCGATGTCATGCACTTTAATATTGGTAATAATTTAGGTTATATACGTCGACTGACCGAAGAGTAGTGAAACATCTGGTGATAAGCGCACATGGCTCACAAGTGGATGCGGCCGGAACCA
>JACMQE010000130.1 GCA_014377145.1 Glaciimonas sp.
CGATAAAGTACTGCATCATTCTCTAATTCTACTTTCTTTTGCCGCTTATCTGTTTATTGCATTTAAAGGTGGATTTCTACGCCATGACGGACATGCACAAATTGCGGGCATAGCTATTGTCATATCCACATTTCTTTTGGCATTTTCATTCCGAAGTACGCACACCCCACTACTAATAACTCTTTCGATTTGCACATGGGGTTATATAGATAATAATTATACAAAAACATCCACGGATCAACTTGTAAGTCGCATCAGCTCAACCTATATTTCCGCATGGCGGGGGGCAAAAAACAGATTAATCGATAATGACGGCCTAAAAATAAAATTTAATGAAGAGCTCAAAAGCTTGAATGCTCAAAAAAACTTTCCGGTGTTAAATGGGACGACGGATATATATTCTTACGACCAAGCTCTTCTAATCGCATCAGGCAACACATGGAATCCTCGCCCCATATTTCAAAGTTATTCCGTTTACACACCAGAACTCGCAGAAATCAACAAAAAACACTTGCTGAGCGACAAAGCTCCTAATAATATTTTTTTCAAAATCGAGCCTATAGACAATAGACTCCCGGCACTTGAAGACGGGGCAAGCTGGCCAACTCTTCTAACCGAATACTCTCTTACGACTCAATCAAATGGGTATTTATACCTACGTCACAAGGAAAATCACCTTCAACCTAATGAAGAAACATTTGTTCGTAGTGGCACCTATTCTTTTGGCGATTTCGTTCCAGTGCCCAGCGGCGACTCCCCTATTTTTGCAGAATTAACAGTAACATCCAGCCTGATTGGAAGATTAATAGGCATATTATACAAACCCGCTCAATTGCAAATTGAATTACAGCTTAAAAATGGAAAAACGACTACATATCGCCTTATTTCCGGAATGGCAAAATCCGGGTTTATTGTAAACCCCCTAATAGAAAGTACGGATGAATTCGGTTTGTTATATGGCGGATTAAATTATCTAAACAATAAATCTGTAAAGTCATTTACCATCTCTCAAATCAACTCAACTCACCAATGGAATAACACTTACGAAGTAACCTTCAAAAAAATTAAATCAAATCAACAAGGCGATATTTCAAAAATATTTGAATTTAATAAATTCACTGAAAATAGTTTAAAAGATAACATCTCCCTAGTTAAAAGGTGCGATGGAACTATCGATACACTCAACGGCACCTCACCTTTAATTAAATCAACGGTAAATAAATTGATAAGAGCAAGGGGTTGGCTTGCAAAGTCGGCAGAGAATGGTGCTGTAGGCGATTCTATTTTCTTAGTATTACGCGACAGCACAGGTAAATTTAAACTCATTAGTACAAAAAAGGTAATGCGGCCAGACGTTGGTGCGCATTTTAAAAATTCGGCACTTGACTCTTCAGGTTTTGAGTCGATTGCAATTATGGAGGCAGCTAGTGGAGATTACACGCTTGGCTTGGCTTATACAGAAGGCGATAAAGTAATGGTGTGCACGCAATTTAATTTTCCGATCCACGTAGATAATTAAAAATTCAGCTCACCACCCTTGAAAATATTTCCGGGCTTTAGTGATGTTTTGCAAAAATTTCAGCGATTTGTGGCAGTACCGCCTCGGGCAGTCTGAACCTTGCATCCCATGCCGATCTGCGATACTACATCCTGATTTTATTGTTGCAAAGCACCCTTGGTAAAAAATCTTCACGGGAATTTTATGAAAATAATCCGCCATTAATTTAAAATAACTTCAGGCAGATGGTAGAGGAAGCTTTATAAAAATACAATTATTTAAATTGATGTAATAAAAAAATTTATGATAAAACTCATCGCAAATTAATTTAAAAAATAACTTATATTTAAATATGAAAAGTTATCAACCCCACATATACACCATCTTATGGCAATAAATAAGATTATTCTACCTGGTGGAGCTGGCCTAGTGGGACAAAACCTCGTGGCCCGCTTACAAGCTAAGGGCTACACCAATATAGTCGTCTTAGACAAGCATCGTTCTAATTTGGCCATACTAAAACAGGTTCACCCCAATATCACGGCCGAATATGCCGACCTCGCAGAATTTGGTGAATGGCATCACCATTTCATGGGCGCCGATGTTGTAATAATGCTACAGGCGCAGATTGGTGGCAATGATTACAACGAATTCGTTCGCAATAACGTGGATTCATCGCGACTGGTACTTGAGACAATCAAAAATCATCAAGTACCTTATTTGGTTCATATCAGTTCATCTGTTGTCGAATCAGTAGCTGATGACTTTTACACACAAACAAAGATCGCTCAAGAAAAGCTGGTGCGAGAAAGTGGTATTCATTGTCCTGTGTTGCGGCCTACATTGATGTTCGGCTGGTTTGACCGCAAGCATTTGGGCTGGCTGTCGCGGTTCATGAACAAGGTACCAGTGTTTCCAATTCCAGGACATGGCCGCTATATGCGTCAACCCTTGTATGTGGGTGACTTCTGCAATGTGATTATTAGTTGTATTGAGAATCGTGTGCGAGATGGCATATATAACATCACAGGAAATGAGAAGGTCGATTACATCGATATCATTCGGGAAATCAAACGCGCAACCCACAGCAAAACACCTGTGATTCGCATTCCCTTTAGCCTATTCTACGCACTGATATGGATTTGGGGCCTTTTCGATAGAAATCCCCCCTTCACGACACAACAGTTGCAAGCATTGATAGCCAAAGATGAATTTGAAGTAATTGATTGGCCAGGTATTTTCAAAGTACCGTGTACTTCGTTCAAGGCGGCGATTGACGAAACATTTAACGACCCTCGCTACAGCAGCGTGGTGATGGAGTTCTGACTTGAAACAACGTATTGCAGTACTGGGCGCAGGTCCCATGGGTTTGGCGGTGGCATACCAATTGGCGAAAGATGGCCATCAGCCGGTTGTTTTCGAGGCAGATGATCGAGTGGGGGGAATGACGGCCACGTTTGATTTTAACGGGCTTGGGATTGAACGGTACTACCACTTTCACTGCATTTCTGACCATGCATTTTTGACTTTACTGGATGAACTGAAGATCCAGGACAAGATGCGATGGGTCGCCACAAAGATGGGCTATTGGTACCAAAACAGGTTGCAGCCCTGGGGCAACCCCATGGCTTTATTGACGTTCAAGGGGCTTAGTTTTTCAGCCAAATTTCGGTACGGATTGCATGCGTTTCTTTCTACCAAGCGTACCGACTGGCAACCGCTTGACAACGTAGAGGCTACCGGTTGGATCAAACGCTGGGTAGGTGCTGAAGCATATGAAGTGCTGTGGCGGCGACTCTTTGACTACAAGTTTTACGACTACACATCGAATCTTTCTGCCGCTTGGATATGGAGCCGCATTCGTCGGATTGGCCGCTCGCGTTACAGCCTGTTCAAAGAAAAGCTAGGGTACCTGGAAGGTGGTTCACAGACGCTGCTAGATGGGCTAAAAGCCGCCATTGAAGCAAACGGTGGGGAGATTCGCCTTTCGACGCCTGCATCCAAGGTCGTAATCGAAGATGGCCGGGTAATGGGTGTACAAACGGCGATTGGCTTTGAGGCTTTCGACAAAGTGATTAGTACTGTGCCGCTGCCTTATGTGTCACGGCTAATGCCTAATTTACCAACCAAAATTTTGGAGCAGTTTTCGGCACTTAAAAATATTGCGGTTGTTTGTGTTATCGCAAAATTACGCAAGCCTTTAACTGAAAATTTCTGGTTAAACATTAACGACCCTGATATGGATATTCCTGGTCTCGTTGAATACAGTAATTTACGCCCCTTAGATCCACACGTACTGTATGTGCCTTTTTACATGCCTGGGGAACACCCAAAATACCAAGATTCTGACAAAGTTTTCTTAGAAAAAGTACGTCGCTATTGTATGAAAATAAATCCAGAAATCGTAAATTCTGATTTTATTGACATGCGGGCTAGCCGGTACCGGTATGCGCAGCCTATTTGCGAACCGGGTTATCTAGACAGATTGCCACCTGCGGCGCTTTCCATCAAGGGATTATGGGTTGCAGATACTTCCTATTATTATCCCGAAGACCGTGGCATTTCAGAGAGTATTGGATTTGGCCGCAACTTAGCCACTTCAGCAGCCGCAACCGAGATATCCGCGTGACCCCCCAGTTTGTTCGATTTTTATTGGCAGGGGGTATTGCCGCTGCAGCTAACTTCGGTTCACGCTTGGTATTTAGCCATTGGCTTGAATATAGCGTTGCTATCGTTTTAGCCTATCTGGTTGGCATGACAGTAGCTTTTATTTTGATGCGGCAACATGTGTTCACAACAAGTAAAGGCGCATTAGGGCCACAACTTGCCAAGTTTGCGCTGGTCAATGTACTGGCCGTGCTGCAGACACTTGCCATCAGCTTGCTTCTTGCCCGCTGGGTCTTACCTAGTATGGGAATCAACAGCCATGTAGAAGCTATTGCGCACTTGGCAGGGGTATTGGTACCTGTGGTTACCAGTTATTTTGGTCATCGCATGTTGACATTTAAATGAACGATGTGGAACCTACTTCGGCTTGGTCCCAACGGCTGATTGATCCGAAATTTATTCGCTGGTTTGTGATGTTCATCATCGGCGGATGTGTTCTTTACTTGTCCGGCATGGTCTGGAGTGGGTGGGCACTGGTTATCCATGCATTCACCGAACTTGGAGCCATTGCACTACTAGCAGGCGCATTCATAGCAAGCTTGACGTACCTGGTTCGGTTCGGTCGCTGGCATCTGGCGCTCTATTGGCTCGGTAGCAAGGTGCCATGGCTGGCCAACTTGAAAATCTACTTGGCGGGTATGGCGTTCACCACCTCGCCAGGAAAACTGGGGGAAACCTTTCGGTCGGTATTGCTGGCGCCGCTAGGTGTGCCTGCAGCACGAAGCCTTGGCGCATTTCTAGCCGACAGGCTATCGGATGTGCTGGGTGTGTGCTTCTTGGGTGCAGTGGTTGGTTGGTGGCATACAGGTTTGCCAAATTCTGCAGCGCTCGCACTGTTAGTAATTGCTTGTGGCAGCTTTGCGTTTCGCTTCGTTGTGCTTCGCCCGCCCCTCTGGGAACGTTGGACGGCCCTGCTGCCAAGGTACGCACAGCGTCCTGGCAAGCTTGCAACTGACGCACTACAGCAATGGGCTCGTCTTTGGCATCCGTTGACCGTTGTGCTTTTCTCATATGCTGCCGCTATTGCTTACGGTATCCAAGCCGGTGTTTTTGCTTGGTTTTGCCGTCAATTAGGCATGGGGCTGTCCAATGCCGTAGCCATTGAAATTTTTGTCAATGCCACATTGCTAGGCGCTGCGAGCCTTGTGCCAGGCGGTCTAGGGGCTATGGAGGCTGCTTTGGTGGTGCAACTGGCCGAGCATGGCATAGAGACGGGAGTTGCTGTTTCTGTCGCAATGGCTACCCGACTGGTCACGCTTTGGACAGGCATCTTGATCGGAATCTGCTCGTTATTGACCGTAACATCCAGACAGCCTGTTCCACGTAAATAAATACCCCCAAGGTTTTTACAAATAAAAATAACGCAAAACACCCCGTGCAAGCCATTCCTACTCACAAGTTGATCCTACGCACAAAAGATTTAGTATCGGTTGCACTGTGTACCCATAATGGCGGCGCATTTATCCTTGACCAAATCAACAGTATTTGCCGACAAAGTCTGATGCCATCAGAAATTGTTTTGTCTGACGATGCTTCTAGTGATAACGGTGTAGCGTTAGCCCAATCTGCCGTTGCCAACGGGCAAGGGCGACGACCGCACATGCAGTTGCAGGTCATACGCAACGATTCTCCGCTGCGGGTCGTCAAAAATTTTGAACAAGCAGTCCGCGCATGCACGGGCAATCTAATTGCCTTGTGTGACCAAGACGACGTATGGCACTCGAATCGCCTAGAGCGTATAACAGCCGAATTTGCGAAACGCCCTGATCTTTTGTTACTGCACAGCAATGCCCGACTGATCGATGCCCAAGGACAGGCATTACCGGGTTCGCTGTTTGACGCATTAGAGGTTCAGCCGTTTGAGCTGCAATGGATTCACCAGCAACGCGCCTTCGATGTCTTTTTGCGCCGCAACCTTGTTACAGGGGCCACCACGGTATTTCGCCGTGCATTGCTGCAATATGCATTGCCTTTTCCCAAAGAATGGCTGCACGACGAATGGCTTGCCATGGTGGCTGCCGCGATGTCGGGTGTAGATGTGTTGGAAGACCCGCTGATAGACTATCGGCAGCATGCATACAACCAGATCGGTGCGCGCCGAGAAACACTAGTCGCCAAGGTACGCAAAGCGCTCGGCTCCCGCGACCATACA
>JACMQE010000131.1 GCA_014377145.1 Glaciimonas sp.
CGTCAAGGGCGTTCAGGGCCATATCGCGTATCCGCATCTGGCCAAGAACCCGATGCACATTGCAGCGCCGGTCATGGCCGAACTGGTCACTGAAAAATGGGACGATGGCAACGAATACTACGCGCCGACATCCTGGCAAATGTCGAACATTCATGGTGGCACTGGCGCTTCGAACGTGATTCCCGGCGCAGTCGTCATCGACTTTAACTTCCGTTTTTCCACAGCCAGCACGGTCGAATCCTTGCAGCAGCGCGTGCATACGATTCTGGATAAACATGCGCTTGACTACACGCTGACGTGGACTATTGGCGGCAGACCATTTCTGACGCCGCCTGGCGCGCTGAGTGAAGCACTGGCCTCCGCAATCAAAGCAGAAACCGGCATCGAAACCGAATTATCGACCACCGGCGGCACCTCAGATGGTCGCTTCATCGCGCAGATATGCCCTCAAGTGATTGAATTCGGTCCGCCCAATGGCAGTATCCACAAAATCGACGAGCACATTGAAGTACGTTTTATCGATCCATTGAAAAACATTTACCGTCGAACACTCGAAAATTTGTTGGGCGCTATCGTAGTCAAATGACTCTCGTAACTTTTGTAAGGTTTTTGTGCGCTCCGACCAATTGATCATCGTTAGACAGTCCGTTGGTCGCATACAACAACCGTTCAATCTGCAGCACGCAATATTCAGTAATATCCGATTCTCGTACCAACTATAATTTGTACCCATGAAGACCATTATCCACACCCCGCTCACCACTATCCGTGACCTGCTGCGTTACGCCGTGACGCGCTTCAACACCGAAGTGCTATTCTTCGGTCACGGCAGCAGCAATGCGCTGGACGAAGCTGCCTATCTGATTCTGCACACCTTAAAACTGCCAATAGATAAAATCGAACCATTTTTTGATGCCCGCTTACTACCCTATGAAGTCGATCTGGTATTAAGCGTGATCGAACGGCGCAGCGTCAGACGGGTACCCGCCGCCTACATCACGCAGGAAGCATGGCTTGGTGATTACCGCTTTTATGTTGATGAGCGAGTAATCGTACCACGTTCATTTATCGCAGAATTGATTCCCGACTTCTTTTCGCCATGGGTCAAAAATCCGACAGAAGTCACCAATATTCTGGAACTTTGCACTGGCTCAGGCTGCTTGCCGATCATGCTCGCTGATGCTTTTGGCAATGCGCATGTCGATACGGCCGACATCTCCGCCGATGCCTTGGCCGTGGCGCGCCGTAACGTTGAAGAATATGAGCTGCAAGGCCGGATCACAATGATTGAATCTGATCTCTACACTAACGTCCCTGACAAGAAATATGACTTAATTGTCACCAATCCACCGTATGTGAATACTGGCTCAATGCAAAAACTTCCCAAAGAATATCTGGCAGAACCGCAGATTGCTTTGGCCGGTGGTGCCGACGGAATGGATTTAGTCCGTACAATCGTGGCTGGTGCCAAACAGCGCCTGACCAAAAATGGTGTGTTGATCGTTGAAATTGGTAACGAGCGTGCATTTGCTGAAGCCGCCTTCCCGCATATCGAAATGACCTGGGTCTCGACCAGCGCGGGGGATGATATGATTTTTTTAATAACGGCAGATCAATTCCCTTAACAACACCATCTAGCCATAATTTTGGAAAATTTGGGAAAGCGCCTTATTATAGGCGCTTTCTTTTTTAGGGCCATGCTCTTTAGTTGCACTTATATAGCAACTAAAGAGCGACGGAATTACTTTTTCAGCCGAAAATATCCAGATTATTGGCTATCCTGCTGATACTATAAAACCAGAGATCAACGTGTAATAGTTTTAAACAGAAAACACGCAATTTCGCTGCCCCCAACGCATTTTAATAAGCTATTTAATGATACGTTTTCTACAAGTTTCAATGATGCGCGGTATCAAGCCGCTGCTCGACAAAGTCGACATCACCCTCAATACGGGCGACAAAATCGGTCTGATCGGTGCCAACGGTGCGGGTAAATCCAGCCTGTTTGGGCTCTTGCGCGGCGAGCTGCACGCCGATGCTGGTGAAATCGACTTTCCGACTAAATGGCGCATGGCCTATGTCGCACAAGAAACCCCAGCCCTTGATCGCGCAGCGCTGGAATACGCGATTGATGGCGATGTCACCCTACGCCGCCTCGAAGAAGAATTAGCATTTCTGGAAAGCGAACCCGAAAGTGCCGCCAATGGCACGCTGATTGGTGAGTTATATAGCGCACTAGCCGACGCCGACGCCTACACTGTGCGTTCACGTGGCGAACAATTGCTGAACGGCCTCGGCTTCTCCATAGCCCAAATGCAAGAACCGGTCGCCAGCTTTTCTGGTGGTTGGCGCATGCGTTTGAACCTTGCCAAAGCCCTGATGTGCCCTTCCGATTTGCTGCTGCTGGATGAGCCGACCAACCATTTGGATCTGGACGCAATTATCTGGCTGGAAGACTGGCTCAAACGCTATACCGGCACTCTTATGATTATTTCACATGATCGCGACTTTCTCGATGGCGTCATCAATTTCATCTTGCATATCGACGAACGCAAGCTAAAAAGGTACACCGGCAATTACTCCTCATTTGAACGCCAACGCGCGGCACAAATGATTCTCGCGGCTGGCGCGTTGGAAAAACAGACCCGACAACGGGCACATCTGGAATCCTTTATTAGTCGCTTTAAAGCACAGGCCAGTAAAGCACGTCAGGCTCAAAGCCGGATGAAAGCGCTGGCGAAGATGGAAGAGCTGGCACCGTTACGCGCCGCGGCTAAATTTTCTTTCGAATTCCGCGAGCCAATGAGTGCGCCAAATCCGTTATTGGTCATGGAAGATGTCATTGCTGGTTATCGCATCGAAAATGAAACTAGCCATGACATCACCGAAAAAGTCATCGTTGCCGGGATCAATTTTTCTTTGCAAGTCGGTCAGCGAATTGGCTTGCTCGGCGTCAATGGCGCAGGTAAATCGACCTTTATCAAAACCATTGCCGAAGAACTCAAACCTCTGCGCGGCGACGCCCAGTTCGGTAAAGGCCTATCTATCGGTTACTTCGCCCAGCATCAAGTAGAAATGCTGCGTCACGACGAGTCACCGCTTCGGCATTTGGGCAAAATTGCACCGAATACGCGTGAACAAGAACTGCGCAACTTCCTCGGCAGTTTCAACTTTAACGGCCCGATGGTGACCAGTTCTATCGCGCCGTTTTCCGGTGGCGAAAAAGCCCGTCTGGCGTTAGCCCTAATCGTCTGGCAGCGACCTAACCTACTGTTGCTAGATGAGCCAACCAATCATCTCGACTTGGAAACCCGCGAGGCCCTAACCATGGCGCTGGCGCATTTTGAGGGCACGCTGGTTTTAGTATCGCATGATCGCTATTTACTCCGAGCTACTACCGATCAGTTCATCATCGTTGCCGATGGCAAAGTCGAACCATTCGATGGCGATCTGGACGACTACAAAAATTGGCTGTTCAAAACTAAACTTGCCGCCAAGAACAATGACAAAGATGCCGGACTGCCAAAGGCCACCGAAACGATAAAAATCACTAGCGCAGTAACACCCGTTGATACTGCGGATCGTCGTGAACAAAAACGTCTGGATGCCGAAGCCCGGCAAAAACTAGCCACACTGAAAAAATCCATCGAATCAAGGATCAAGCGACTCAACGAACAAATGGCCAAGCGTAATGCCCAGAAAGTCACGGTCGATACACAACTGGCAAATCCGGAAATTTATGACAAAGATAAAAAAAAGGAACTCACAACACTGTTGACTGACCAGACTTTTTACGCCAAAGAATTGGCACAACTGCAGGTGGAATGGCTGGAACAGCAGGAAGCAATCGAGCAGTTGGGAAGCTAAATATCATGAATGTTCGCAATAATATCAATGACGATAGCAATGCATGCTTGCAGGGTGGCACCACTGCCGTCCTGCCTACCCTCACAATCCTTGGTTGCGGAAAAGTAGGCAAAACACTGGCGCGGCTATGGTGTGGGCGGCATACCGCTCGAAAGCACAAAGTAAAGTTTACGGCTCCACATCAGGTTTTTCAAATTCGCGATGTAATGAATCGCTCTCATATCAGCGCACAACAAGCCTGCGATTTCATCGGCGATGGTCGTGCCGTTACCACTTACGCAGAATTAGACTCAGCAGACATTTATCTGATCACAGTCGGTGATGATCACATCGCCGGCTGTTGCGCCGACCTCGCCGCAAGCGGCAGGCTAACAAGCAACAACATTGTTTTTCATTGCAGCGGCGCATTATCTTCTCTCGCACTCATTGGCGCAATTCAGCAAGGCGCAGCGGTCGCTAGTATCCATCCCATCCGTAGTTTTGCCAATCCGCAACAAGTCGTACAAGACTTCACCGGCACTTATTGCGGCATCGAAGGCGACACTGCAGCCCTGGCGGTTTTGGCCCCCGCCTTCGATGCCATTGGTGCACGCTGCGTCGTCATCCAACGTGACAAGAAAATCATTTATCACGCAGCAGCGGTATTCGCATCCAACTATCTCGTCACGTTAATTGAGGTTGCCCGTCAGGCCTATGTAGAAGCAGGTCTGCCATCAAATATTGCGTTACAGCTCATCGCTCCGCTACTGAGCGAAAGCGCAGAAAACGCCTTCAGTCTAGGTCCTGCGACCGCGCTGACAGGTCCGATAGCACGCGGTGATATGACGACCGTAGCACGACAATATGATGCATTACAGCAAGAGATGCCCGACGTCGCGGCGTTATATCGCCAGTTTGAAATTCTGACGCTAGCGCTGGCGCAGAAAAAAGTATAGAACCCATCATATATTGCGATATTGGGATTTAGAAATTGCGGTGTCTAGAGATAAGCGATAAGTTGTATTCAAATTTTATACATATACTCCAAGGTTGCTTATTAATTCGAGTCTTTCTTTTTTGCTTCAACATCTACCGAACTACCGAATCATTCGTTCCACGCCAAAATCAGAACGCTTAAGACAAGCGTTGCATTTTTCATCAAAAACAATGAATGATTGAAAGAAAATAATGGCCTCTTCAAAATACTTCAAAATGACTAAAATCGCTACCGTAGTGCTAATCTCCAGCTTTCCTTTCAGCGTTTTAGCCTTCGATCTGCTTGATACAGTCAAAGCACGTGGCACCCTGCGGGTCGCGATTGAAGGTAAATACCCACCATTTAACTTCAAGGACTCTAAAAGTGGTGAGCGAACTGGTTTTGAAGTCGATATAGCCAAATTGATTGCGGTTAGATTGGGCGTCAAAACAGAATTCACCAATACTGAATGGAGTGGTATTCTGGCTAGCTTAGGTGCTGGAAAATACGATGTCATTCTAAATCAGGTCGGCATTACCGAAGAGCGGAAAAAGGTGTTTGATTTCTCTATTCCTTACACCATTTCCAGCGTGCAGCTAATCATTCGTAAAGATGAAAAACGCAAATTTGCTAATCTGGAAGATTTAAAAGGTAAAAAAATGGGTCTGGGTCAGGGAACTAACTTTGAATAAAAAGCCAGAACTTTGCCTGAGATTGATGTCAAAATCTATCCTGGTTCGCCAGAATATCTTTTAGATCTAGCAACCGGTCGGATCGATGCCGTGTTGA
Source organism: Glaciimonas sp. (assembly GCA_014377145.1). The sequence goes on from JACMQE010000131.1 coordinate 5,612, forward strand.
ACGATAGTTTATTAGCTGGCTATTTGCTAAAAAATACCACTTTGCCTTTAAAAGCCGGTACGCCTATCGGTACTACCAATAAAATTGGCCTCCCATTACAAAAAGGGGATCTTAAATTTCAAGCCACGCTTTAAATAAAGTAATCGAAGACATTCTAAAAGATGGTAGTTTTAAGAAGCTATCTGTTGAGTAGTTTGGCATAGATGTCAGTCAGTCCCCGATCGCAAAATAACGCCGCTTCTTTCTACCTAGAAATTACGCAAAATCGCCCCAGCAAGGCGTGTCGACGAAGACCATACTAGTAACTAGGAGAGCACAACACTGCTGGGACGATTTACATAGAAAACTTTGTCCGCGCTTGATCCTGCACCGCCTAATCAGCATCACCTATACAAAATCAAGAAAAAATACCGTCCCTTTTCATTCGGTATCTGCAATCAGCCGGCATTAACCTATTAGCAAGCATTCAAGGAATATCTGCTTTAAAATGATTCCACATCGGCTGCAGATCCTCGTCCGCATCGCCTTGCGGGGAGAGACATTATGGAATTACTGAAGTTACTACAGTTAGCGCTACCGACCTTGCTCAAAGGCATTGGTTATACCTTGCTATTTGCGGTGTCATCAATGCTAAGCGGTTTGCTGCTGGGATTTCCGCTGGTGGCCACACGGCATCTGCCCTCAAGGTTATGCCAATGGCTAGCCAGCGTGTATGTAAGCCTGATACGCGGCACTCCGCTGCTGGTACAAATTTTCGTAATTTATTATGGCCTGCCAAGTGCTGGCATCAATTTCTCGCCACTGATGGCAGGTATTCTGGCATTAAGCTTAAATGCGTCTGCATATTTGTCAGAAAGTTTGCGGGGAGCGATTGTCGGTGTCAACAAAGGCCAGTGGGCGGCCAGTTACAGCATCTGTGCTATTATCATAATGCATCACAGGCCATACGCATCGCCGTGCCATCCATGAGCAATACCCTAAAGTCAGCCTAATTAAAGACACCTCATTGGTATCGGTCATCACATTCAGAGAACTAAAGCTGGCAACCAAAGAAATCATTTTGGTCACTTTCCGGCTTTTATCACTCTATCTGGCAGCAGCCGCGCTTTACTGGTGCCTCAGTATGTGTTTTGAGTGCTTACAAAGCCGCCTTGAGAAAAAACTTGGGTAAGCACATCAGACTAATTGAGGAATTTTTTACTTTGTTTTGCTAAGTTTAGCCAAATTGCTTTGCGACATACCTAACCTTTTGGTAGCTTCTCTTGCAGATAAATCTTAATCTAATATCAGCTTTACCGCCTCAGCTTTGTACTCTGCGCTATATTCTTTTTGCGCCTACATTCACGCTTATTCAATGGCCATGATTGCATTGACCTTATCGTATATCGCCTTGGCGCCAATACGAACTGAGCTTGTGTAGCAAAGGCACTCATTACATTTACCCTACCGTTTTCTTCACGACTGCCACGAAGTCTTTCGCCATCAATGACCCCTGATGCCAAGACAGCACCGCGCACACTGTGATCATGACGATGTCTTCAAGCTTGTGAAGTTTGTTGCATGTCTGTCTACGCGGATCAATTAAGTCGGCAAGGATGGCTGCAGATTTGGTAGCATTGACATATTCCTCTGGAAAAAAGTTTATTTACACCATCCGCGAACAGTTTACAAGAGTTTTGAGGCACGATTGTCCTTTGAGCAAGGAGCTATCAAATGCGCACTTAGCGGTGTTAGTGTAATGTTGCATAACATTTGTCAAACGTAGACGTTGTTAAAGGTGAACCTAAATCCATTAGGACTTACTCAACTTGGAAAACTGCCAGACACATTGTGCTTTCAATATCTATCAATATCACTAACTTAATTGGGGAGAGTGATCATGAAGACATCTCGCGAGGACGAACTACACAACGACCAACTGCGCGCCCCGCAATGGACCATCGCCAATCTGGCATTTTCGACGATCGATATCGATAAGACCAGAACAGATGAAAATTTGTTTTATCTAGCAGCCTGCGCATCCTTCGTTGAAAGCGGCTCCGACCTCTACACCCAAAATCTGATTGCCTACTACGGCGACGATCCAGAAATTGTCGACTGGCTAACTCACCATTGGGAGGTAGAAGAATTGCAGCATGGCAATGCATTGCAAGCCTACATAGCCCATGTTTGGCCAGAATTCAACTGGCAACTTGCCTATAACGACTTCCTGGAAGAATACGCCCATTATTGCAAAGTTGAATTGTTGGAAACAAGCAAGGCACTCGAAATGGTCGCTCGCTGCGTCGTCGAAACCGGAACTGCCACCTTCTACCAAGCGCTAGCCCGTAGCACAGATGAACCCATCATGCACGACCTCGCCAACCGCATTGCCAATGACGAAGTCAACCATTACAAACACTTCTTCCGCTATTTCCGCCGCCTACGTCAAAAAGAATGCCTGAGCCGCCGCCATATCTTCGGTGCCTTAAGTCGCCGCGCAATGGAAATAAAAACCGAAGATACCGCATGCGCTTTGCGCCACGTCCTCAAATTTCGCTCCCCTAAGCAAGCTAACGACCCGGTATACGTGAAGAAAATCAGTACAATGATGAACACCACCGTGCGCACCCATTTACGTGCCGATATGACTATCAAAATGATGATACGACCACTCGATCTACCGCCCGTCATCCAAACGCTGGTAGCCTATCCCATCACACAAATCATGAATCACGTATTTTTGCGCTAGATTTTCCGGGAGGCGGAACGTACTGCACAAAACGCTCTCACCGCCCCTGCACTATCCAATGGCAGAAGCTAACTCCTCCGACCGTAAATCAGTTTAATCATTCGACATCAAACCTAGATGATCGCGCTCAATCCGTAGATTAAAACGCACTGAATTTGAGTGCACACATCTACCTTAACAGAGCCCCTAAGCACTTAAAACAAGCGCCAGCGAGCTGCAATCATTTGTGATTATAAAATAGCAAAGAACTCTCCAAAGGTCCTCTAATACCCCTGAAAGGTACTGGCATGCATCCTGCTAAAGCATAGCTGTGATAGCCAAAGTAATCATCCATTTTTATTTACGCGCAACAATTCAGGGGATTAACTCATGTCACGTCGCACCGTTTTGGAAGCTACCGCTCTAGGAGCATTTGCACTTGCTGCCGCATCTTGGCTCCCAGCGGCGTTTGCCACCGACAATATCAAAGTCGGGATTTTACACTCGCTGTCAGGCACGATAGCGATCTCTGAAACCTCGCTAAAAGATGTTGCCTTGATGACCATCGCAGAAATTAATGCGCATGGTGGCATACTCGGAAAACAACTGGAACCAGTCGTCGTTGACCCGGCCTCCAACTGGCCACTATTTTCCGAAAAAGCACATCAACTAATCTCCCAAGACACAGTTGCCGATCCGCCGAGCGTGCTTGAGCAGGCTTTAAAAAGATGTAGTTGGCGAGGTCTGTACTTGTAATGGACGCAACGAGAACACGACCTTGTTGATCGTTGATGGACAAAATGTAAAGAAGACCGATACAGCAAAACAGAAAGA
>JACMQE010000132.1 GCA_014377145.1 Glaciimonas sp.
GTGCTTGAAAAACCACTCGGGCGCGACCTCACCAGCGCAAAGCAAATCAACGCCGAAGTTGGTCAAATATTTTCTGAATCACAAATTTTCCGCATTGATCACTATCTGGGCAAAGAAACCGTACAAAATCTGCTGGCGCTGCGCTTCGGCAACGTCTTGTTTGAGCCACTGTGGCGTCGTGAATGGATATCTGATGTGCAGATTACGATTGCTGAAGAACTTGGCGTCGGCAATCGGATGGGCTATTACGAAAGCTCAGGCGCATTGCGTGATATGCTGCAAAATCATCTACTGCAATTGCTCTGTATTGTCGCCATGGAACCACCAGTTTCGATCACGTCAGATGCAGTCCGTGATGAAAAGCTAAAAGTCCTACGCTCATTGAAGCGCTTTACGCCACTCGGCCTTGCTCAAAATGTCGTGCGCGGCCAGTATCGCGCCGGGCATGTGAGTGGCATAGCGGTGCCCAGCTATCGCAAGGAGCAGGATGCCGATCCGTACTCCCGCACTGAAACGTTCGTCGCCATCAAAACAGAGGTCGATACATGGCGCTGGGCTGGTGTACCCTTTTACCTGCGCACTGGTAAGCGCATGGCCGATTCCCTGGCTGAAATTGTGATTCGCTTCAAGAAAATTCCCCATTCTATTTTTACACATTCAAACAGCAGCTTTGAAAATAACTGCCTCGTTATCCGCTTGCAACCTGACGAAGGCTTACATCTGAATCTAATGGCAAAGACTGCCGGGGACGGTATGCGTTTAAAGCCAGTCGAACTAGAACTGAATTTCCGCGAAAGTTTTAAAGCACCGCGTATGGAAGCCTACGAACGACTGTTGCTCGACGTCCTACGCGGGCAATTGACCCTATTTATGCGTAGTGATGAACTAGAGGCCGCATGGGAATGGGTTGAACCGATTCTTGATTATTGGGAACAAGAAGAAAACGAACCAATCCCCTATAGCGCCGGGACGTGGGGCCCTGCGGCGGCCAGCGCCCTAATCGGACGCGATGGCTTGCAGTGGCGCGAAGAAGCACTACCGGAAGTTTAACGGTCAGTCTAATTAATTAATGGACATAAATCACGTCTTTTTCCGTATGGCAGTGTTATTCGTCGTCGCCATAGCCCAATATGGCGTGTTCTGCGACACATTCTATTGTTTTACCGCACGAAAAAATTCATCGATTTCTTTCTCATTAATTTTATTAAACTGAATATCAGGAGTAACACTTTGGCAATGCTACTTGAAGCAATTCATATGCAGATTGACTTGCTATCAAAATCAGAGAAAAAAGTTGCGCTGACTATCCTAGATAATCCGCAAATGGCATTATCCGAGAACATCACCGCATTAGCCAAAAACGCACAAGTCTCGGAACCAACGGTGGTACGTTTTTGCCGCGCTATCGGCTATGAAGGGTGGCATGACTTCAAATTGAAGCTGGCGCAAAGTCTAGCGGTGGCATTGCCAGGTGCGAACGAAATGCTCGCACAGGATGATATAGTAGCGGAACTGGTTAACAAGATTTGCAGTCGCTCAATTAATACCTTGCTGGACCTTCGCAATCATCTCAGTCCGGACGCCATTCAACGCGCGCTCGACGTTCTACTAAAAGCTAACAAAATTGAATTCTACGGCCAAGGCACTTCTGGTATCGTTGCCGCCGATGCGCAACATAAGTTCTTCCGCTCCGGCGTTCCCACGGTTGCCTATTCCGATCCGCATATCCACAGTATCGCCGCGTCGCTGTTACAACCGGGCGATACACTTGTTGCCATCTCGCAACGAGGTGGTAATGCTGCCTTACTGCGCAGTGTGCAATTGGCGAAAAAAGGTGGCGCCGATATCATCGTACTTGGCCCCAGCGGAACTCCGCTAGCAGAACTGGCGACCGTACTGGTACCAATTGATTTAAGTTTCAATACGGATCCCTACACGCCCATCTCGGCAAGACTGGCACATCTAGTCGTGATTGACATTTTGGCAGTCGGACTTGCACTTAAGCGAGGGCCGGAATTCCGCAAGAAAATGCAAAATGCGCAAAAATCACTGCAACAGTTTGACATGCAGTTTGATTCCTTTTTTCGCTGAATAACACCTGAATAGCGCCAAGCTGCAATGGCATTAAATACGTCACTCGCCGCTAAGGAAAATGATGGTATGTAAGAATATGTTCACATATAGACACAACAGAGAAACGAGAATGACGCAGCCATCCATGTTTCAAATGCCTGTCTTTTTGCACGCACAAATGCGTCGTGACATCGCTTTTTTTCACTATCTGAATGAAGATGGTAGTATTTACGATTCCGCTAGCCGCCATTTGGTGAATAGCGCACGCATGGTGTTTTGCTACGCATTGGCATTTCGTCTGGACGGCAAAGAAGCATACCGAGAAGCGGCATGGCATGGCTTACGCTTCCTGGAAGAAAAACATAAACAACCTGAATATGGTGGTTACGCATGGGTGCTAGAAGATGGTATTCCAGTTGACCGCACCCAGCATTGCTACGGCTTAGCCTTCGTATTATTAGCACATCACACGCATTAAAAACTGGGATCGTCGAAGCGGCAGCTGGTGTGAGCGCCACATTTGCATTGATGGAGCGTTTATGATGGTCGGAAGCAGAGGGTTTGTACGTCGATGAAGCGACCCCATGACAAGACCGATTTCTATCACTCATGGGGGGTGCATATCTGGAATCAATATAAGCCGTGGGCTTTGTACTCCCATTCTTTATCCCATAAACTGTCGTACAAACCACCACACATGGTGATGTGCCAGCATAGCACGTCACCACCTTGATCGAAGTTGTAGAAATAAACATGACTAATCACGCTACCCATCCAACTATTCTTAATACGCCATCTGCTAAGGCATCATTACCTCTACCTATATTTATCAGTGCAGGTGAAGCACTCACCGATTTAATTCGTACCGATGGCGATCAGTAGCTAAGCAAAACTGGAGGTGCCATCTGGAACGTCGCGCGCGCCATGGCGAGTCTCGGTATCTCAACAGGATTTGCTGGGGCTATCAGTCAAGATTGGTTTGGCGACGCACTATTTGTGGCAAGTCAGGCAGCCGGTCTCGATCTACGATTTTTGCAACAGGTCGCACAGCCTCCGTTGCTTGCAATCGTCTACGAAACCGCACCACCGCAATATAACTTTATCGGCGAAACAGCACTGACCTCGCCTTTGATCCAGCTATATTGCCAGCGAAATCGGCGCATTTTGGCGAGATTAGTCTGACCCGCGCACCTCTCGCGGAAAAGTTGATTAGCTTAGCAGAAGAGCTTAAACAAGCTGGTGTGAAGATCAAGTTACGATCCTAATTTCCGCAATGTGATGACGCTGCAATACGATTGCGTTCTTAAATGCATGACGCAACTGGCCGATGTCATCAAAGTATCAGACGAAGACTTGTACGGATTATTTCGCACCGATAATCAAGAGGCGGCGTTAGTAACATTGCGCAGCTTCAATACAGACGCAGCAGTTCTCCTGACATTGTGCGCGCAAAGGTGCAACAATGTTAGTAGGCGAACGTAAATGGCACGTCTCGCCGCCAGCGATTGAGATTGTCGATACGGTTAGCGCCGGCGATGCCGGGATCGCTGGCCTAATTTATGCGCTGATACAGGATTCTGAGAAAACGCCCGTACCCTCAGCCGAAATCAACTGGTTTAGCCACCTTCAATTTTCGGTGGTGTGCGGGTCTGCCGCTTGCTTGACTGCCGGTGCCAAGCCACCACAACTGGCGCAAGTAATTACTTTACTCAACAGCATATTAGCTCCCATTTTTCTTTACTAAATAATATCTAATCACCTATAGACTCGACGCCATATTAGTCAAGTTGCGGCTGAGATCGCACCATCCTCTCAGCCGCTATCTTTGTATAAAAATATACTAAAGTTAATAAAAATACAAATACTGCATGCCATCAAGGTAATAAAACTTCACCTTTTTAAAGGTATCCTTCTCATTCGTATTGACATTCTTTTAGAATAAAAAACGTACTATTCAAATAAAAATATGCAGCTTTTCTGCAACAGAAATATATTAAAACTACATAAATAAAACAAAAATTATCTAATTACGTTTACCATAAAAATATAAAAATTAAACCTGCACTACACACATTTTTCAATAACAAGCTTTATAAATTTCGAGCTAGCAAGACTCGAAAAACGATGTTCTACACTGCATTTACTTAGGGAATAAGATGAGCAAATTAGTTTTGAAAACTCTGCGTGCGAGTACTCGCCTATCAACGATCAAACCCTTTGCAATGGCAATCCTTTTGGCCGCGATTTGCGCAGGGCAAGCGCAAGCACAGACCAATGTCACGATTTACGGCCGTGTTGATGCTGGTGTTGACTATCAAACCAATCAATACAACGGAGCCACAGGCACACGTGGTGGCAAATGGGGCACCGGTGGTAATAGCTGGGGCACAAGCATGTTCGGCTTCAAAGGTAGTGAAGATCTAGGCGGCGGTCTGAAAGCCATTTTCAATTTGGAAAACGGTTTTGACGCAGATAACGGTCAGACCAACGGGGGCGGATCAACCATCTGGTCACGACGTTCGTTTGTTGGTTTAGCAGGTGATTTCGGTACGGTGAAAATCGGTCGGGACCTAACTTTGCCAAGCGATATTGTTTGGAGCCTAGATCCAACGGGTCAACAAAATCTTGGTTCCGCAACTTTGGTAAAAGGCCGTAACTGGCCACAAACTAGCAATCAAGTCCAGTACATTTCACCAAGTTTCAGTGGCTTCATAGCCCAGGGTGCGTATGGCTTCGGTGAAGTTGCCGGTGCAACTAAACCCAAGAGCAGCAATGGTATTGCATTATCTTTCGCACAACCTAATTACTCGCTTGTAGCGATGTACGATATTGCCAACGACAATAATGGGCAATATTCGACCTTGTTCACCAATTCGAAAGAATTGACATTGGGTGGCACGGTCACTATTGACAAACTGAAGATATACGCTGCTTACCAAAATCTGTCGGCAGCGCAAAATATAAATACTGGTGCGACTAAAGCCAACCATTTTTGGGTTGGCACAAACTACCATTTGACACCTGCTCTGACATTGATCGCAGCGGCGTATCACGTTAAGCTGAATCAAAATGTCGGAAGCGCTAACTTGTTCATGCTGGGTACCAACTATAGCTTGTCAAAACGCACTCTGATATACGCAAGCATAGGTACTGTACGTAACGGCGCAAACACCAGTTTCCAAGTTGAAGCAGGTGATGGAACAGGTTTGACAGGTCAAAATCAGAACGCGCTTTACACGGGTGTCAGCCATTCGTTCTAAGCATTATTCAGCAATATCGGGTAAGGATAGTTGTCACATCGCTTTAGCTCGACGCAGCTGTTTTCCTTATCTTTCATTTGCCGATTAGCGGCATTACCAAGGCGTTCCTGGGATACCCTCCAGATTTTGCCCATTCATGTTTGAGTGGGCATTTTTTATGTGCAAGCAGTTTGTTATCGCGTAAAACACAAGTTCTAAGTCTAGTCTAAGGACCCTGACGATTAATCTAGATGGTTATCTGATTACGTTGTCAGGACTTGGTTTATTTACCATCATTGGTCCACATCAGAATGCACGAGACACTCAGCGATGTTTCCTACTGCGTGATTGGTTTGTATGCACTGACGGGACTGTGGCATCTAAGACGCGACATCACTTTAAACTGGGATACGCTATAAGCATGGAGTTGCAGGTGCAGCCTCCTGTGATAAGCGCACGGCCTGACAGCCACCGGATTAACAGGACCGGAGCCCACCAAAACGGAACGAGATAATGGATTAATCAGATAGTGAGAAGACTACTTTGTATGCCTAATTAAATTAGGCGGTAAAGGAATCTCGTCGGTGGATTGCGCAGGTGACGTTTCCCCCTCTTCTTTAGCGGCAACTTTGTCGCTCGCCCCATCTCCCTAAATCGAAGCGATGCACGCTAAAATGCCGCATTTTGCCTGTTGTTGTAACTCTGCAAATCGACTAGAACGGTTCATTAATAAACCCAATGCCAGGACGTCGATCAACAACAATAAAAAAATCCGCGAGACCCCCGGAATATGCATGTTACTGCCTTCCTCGTGCTCTACCGCCAATCTATAATCGGCGCATTTAGCCAGCTGAGAATTACTTGGAGCCAACGCAATAATGGTCGCACCCGAATTTACTGCAACTTCGACCGCTGGTGCCAGGCACACCGATACCCAGCTCTTCCAGATATCCGGGTATAGAGTGGCCGTTAACTACGCCGGACACATATTGGGTGCATTTCAAGAAACGGCACCAAAATTTCATAGGAGTTGACAAAAATACGCAGCCGACAAGGGTGTAGGGTACTA
>JACMQE010000133.1 GCA_014377145.1 Glaciimonas sp.
AATTGTAAGTTTGAGTGAGTATCAAAATTATAAGCTAATCCTATAAAAAAACGATTTTGGTCAAAAGTATTATAAACATTATTTTTAGTAAGATTAATCATGACTTCATCATTCAAAACTGCGGAAAAACTCTTTGGTACAATTCCTTTTTTACTAAGCGGAATATTCAATAAGTAATTATACCTGATTCGTTCGTCAAAACGAAAGCCATCTGCCAATTCATTATCGTTTTTCGGCACTACAATTTCGCACCGCTCATGCTCCCATCCTTCAGGGAGGTCACCGAACGCGGCAAGCCGTAATAGAAATCGCTGATCCTGCCGGTATAGTTTATCGAATGCCCGCAGGACATAAATCGTTCCTTTTTCAGGTTCGTTTCGTCCAATGCAACCAACGATGATTGATCTGGGATGACTTACACTTCTATTAGATAAAGCTGGTTTGAAATTTTCAAGATCAATTCCTGGGGGCGCAAAAGCAGACGCTCTTAAATTTAAATAATTAAAATAAACTGGAGCGTTCACAATTCGCTTCAATGGCAAATGGTAGGTGAGTGCTGAACCTATTGCGAACAAATAACCTCTAAAGTTTTTTGCTCCAGCGTAATATTCAGGTTCGTATGCTTGAATGTAATATATTTTCTTTGCATTTCCGCAGGATGCAAACGCCACCGGCCATGCTGTAAGCGAATGATTAGCTAAAATTATATCGAATTGATGGCCAGTTAAGTTTAAACCCAGGAAAATGGATTTGATGTGAAGCCATCTACTTTTTTTTGTATCCCTTTTGTCGGTTGCTGTTGAAACCTTACCCTCGCTGTCAATTTTTTTAATAATCGCATTGGTCGGATAATATGGCTCGTCGCTGCTGTCCGGGCACATAACTGTTACTTTGTGACCTTGATTAATCCAATTATTTGCTAATTCAGATAATACACGGTAGCCCCCGCCCCGACCAAATCCTGTAATCGGAATTAGTATTTTCATATTTCTATCGTTTTATGGTTGTGTCTAGCTTTGATATTTCAGAGCGCACCAAATAGATCATCAATATCCAATATAGACTATAGTTTATCCCATATGCTATTGCGACGCCTTTCAATCCCCATTTTTCGACAAAAACTAACGTCAATATGAAGAATAATATACTAAATAAAATTTCTGTAAAGACGTAAAATTTCACCATTGCTCGCCCAAGCATTATGTGAGCAAGCACAAAGGATCCTATCTTTATCACATCGCCCGTGAGTTGCCATTGAAATAGTTTCCGCATTGGCAAGAAGTCAGTTGTGAAGAGAATATTGATAATGATATCCCTTGCCATATAAATGGTTGCGGCGAACACTATAACCACAGGCATGACGAATCGATAAACCTTGAAAATTTCTGCCTTTAACTCAGCTGCAGTTCTAATTTCAGCAATGCGTGGTAAATAATATACTGAAAGTGTGGTCGTCACTAGCATCAAATATATTTCGCTTATTTTCCAGCTGGCTTGCCAGTAACCTGCTTCAGTTAAACCTAGGTGGGTTGCCAAATGATTGCGGATTAACATGTAGGAGATTGGTATCGTCAGAGCTGACGTCAATCCCATGAGCCCAAAGCCTGACAATTCTCGCAAGGCGGGCCGATTCACTTGACCCCAAATAAACTTGACCTTGAACCAATCGCGGCGCGCGACTATTGTTGCTGTTGCCAGCAACACGATGGCGGGGTTGATCGCAAAGGCAACGAGCGTGCCGTATAGGCCAAAGTTGAAGGCTAGCAGCCCCGTCACTAACATGCTGATTAAACTGCCGAAGATGTTGGTTGTGACATAGATGCCAACTTCTTTTTTACCATTGGTGATGGCCAGCAGTAAATTGTTGGCGGCCATAGCGGGCAAGGTGAGTGCCAACCAAACGAAGACACTAGACATGTCTGTTCTATGCAGTAGCCATTGCGACAGATTGTTTCCCATAAGTAGCAAGGGAATTGCCGCAGCAATTGATGCCACCAACGAAAATCGTATAGCGGTTTGCCAGACCGCGTGTTGCTTTCTCTCGTCGTCAAAATGTTGCGCTGTTACTTTGGTGACTCCCGTTGCGACCACTCCACCCGCTAGGCTGACGATGATGGAGACTGCATTCTGAAACTGCCCAATGACGGTGTAACCGGCGGGGCCGACATAAATCGCCAAAATTTTGTTGATTACGAGAGCACTTGCAACCTTCACTGCAACGGCGATGGCGTTAAGTAAACTGGTTTTCACCAAACTCATTCCGAAATATTCCTTACTTCATGACAAGCTGCGGCTACTTGACCGGCTTGTTCAAATGTCATGCTCGGGGAAATAGGTAGGCTTAACACTTCATTGTGAATTCGCTCTGCGATAGGAAATGTCCCTTTGCCAAACTCAAGTGCGGCATACGCGCCTTGGAGATGCGGTGGAATGGGATAGTGGATTAGCGTACCTATGCCGGTATTGTTCAATGCTTTTTGCAGTGCATCGCGATGCGGATTCAGCACCACGTACAGGTGCCATGCGGGTTCAGCCCAATAGGGCACAAACGGCAGCGTGAATCCGCAACCAACAAGATCTTGCTGGTAACGAACTGCGATGGCATTGCGGCGAGCGTTCCATTCGTCCAAATGGACCAGTTTGACGCTCAGGATGGCTGCTTGCAGTGGGTCCAGCCGACTGTTGTAGCCCTGTATTTCGTTCACGTATTTCACACGTGATCCGTAATTGCGGAGCACCCGGATGCGGTCAGCCAGCTGTGCATCATTGGTGGTGATAGCACCGCCGTCACCCATTGCTCCCAGGTTCTTTCCCGGATAGAAACTCCAAGCCACTGCATCGCCGTGCCCGCCAAGCCTCTGGCCTTTGTAGCGTGCGCCGTGTGCCTGCGCACCGTCTTCAAGCACGCGCAGACTATGCTTGCGTGCGATGGCCAGGATGGGATCCATGTCTGCCGGTTGACCATACAGGTGCACGGGCAGGATGACTTTGGTGCGCGGCGTGATTGCAGCCTCTAATAGGTTCGGATCGATGTTGTAGGTGCGCGCATCGGGCTCCACTGGCACAGGCGTGGCACCGCACTGGCTAACTGCCAGCCAAGTTGCGATGTAGGTATTGCTGGGCACAATGACTTCGTCCCCCGGTCCCACGTTCATGGCGCGCAGGGTGAGGTGCAACGCATCAAGGCCATTCGCAACGCCGATGGCATAGGTTGTGCCGCAGTAGCTGGCATATTCCGCCTCGAACTGGTCTACCTCTGGTCCGCCAATGAACCAGCCAGAGC
>JACMQE010000134.1 GCA_014377145.1 Glaciimonas sp.
GTCGTTTTCTGCTGCTTCAAGTTCGCGGGCGAGATAGAGGTAGTTCCAGCACATGATTGCATTTTTGATCAAGCGTCAGCAATCTCCTGGTTCTCTTTCTCGCCTTGGATGAATTCATTGTTATGACCGAAAGAAATAGCGCCGGACCCCGGCCTTGGTGCCGATTAAGCGAATTTGATCGGCATACATGCCGCCTAGTTAGTCCACGCCGATGCCAACGGTCGGCGGTTGTGCAAATACGGATGCCATCGACCAGCCCACCTTGTTACATCGTCGTAATACCACGGTCATGGTTCAGAATTACCCCATTTTTATCGACATTGAAATACTGGTAATGATTGTGTGAGACACCCGCCGCGTTGGGCCTAACGACCTGGACTAATGGCCGTCTATTTGGCGGTGCGATCAATCGTTGGCCAATGTGCACCGGCGTGCAGCAGGGCAATGATTTGGGCCTGGACCAGATTAACGCTGCCAAATAAGGCGGCAATGGCGACACTGAATGCTATCAAGCGCTTGAGGGGGAAACCGTGGGCTCTCACCTTAAAGGGATACACTGCCGTGCCTTTACTTCTACCCTGACTAGCCACCGTCTCTGCGACGGTCATTAACAGCCCGCGCTTTTGGTTGAAGATCATGCGGTAGGCTTTTGCTTGTTCATATTCGGTCCAATTCGGGGAAAAACACTGCCAGCGCAAATAGCCGGCGATGCGTATTATTATTAGTCTTGATAGGTCAAGTTGAAGTCGAGCGTTGGCCTCATTGTACGAAAGTCTTTTGGGTTGTAGAGTGACCAACTGGGGAAGAAGTTATATCTAAATCTAAGGTAACCGCCACGCAGACCAACAGCGGCACCGGCGAGTTTGTCGCTTAATAAATACTGGACGCTCGGACTTAGATTTTACCGATATCGATGCCAACATAGGCAGACTGACCACTTTGCGCGAGAGGAATGTCGAGCTCATTGCGGAAGAAAAAACCACGTTCGCCAGCCAGTGTCAGCTCGCCATCAAAGCCGCGCATGGTGTAGCGATTTCCCAGCTTCAATTCCTCTGTCAGATATAAAGGGGAGCGGGTATTTTGGGCGCGCGTAGTGTACTGATGTAGGTCAGCGGTTGCTGGGCCACGCTAAACGGCGCGACCAGGGTGGCATCGATACTTTGTAAGGTGTAGCGAAAAGTCGGATCGGGCGCGGCGCGCCAGTCGGCGTCAGCCTGTACGTTGAACCACGACACGCCCCAGCGATTGGCAAAGGTGACATCAAGCTGCGCATTACCAAAGTAATGTTTGTGCACCCAGGCGAGTTCGGCAAAGGTGGTATTCCGTTTTTGCCCATCAATTTCAGTCGCGTCGATATACGCTTGACTCCAACGCTTGCCAACTTTGAATTGCTAGCTATTTTTTTGAGATTGGTCGCGCTGGAACAATTGCGAGATAGTAAATTCAAGATTGCGCGACTTACACAAGCTGACACAAAGTCCTGGTAGCTCCTGGCAATTCTCTGGTGATAATCAAGGCTGCTAGCGCTGACTGAAAAATGCTAGTAACCCAGCGGAATCGCATAATAAAGGTTGTTACCATTAGTGCCGTGTTGCCCGGCTTTGCGATCCGCATCGGTGTTGATACCGATGTTAAACATATAGCTAAGGCCTAATGGATTATCAACGCCTAGATTGAAAACCCAGTCTGTAGCTTGTGCCGGTGCCTTGTGCACCGCTATCGTCCACGTTGGCGCGCAATTTCCATCGTCTGCCAAGGTTGATATCGATCACAATATCGCTTTCGCAGGGAGTTTCACCGGGCACGATATGCATCTCCACATCCTGGCTTGGAATCCATTTCATCTACTCCAATCCTTCCTCCAGATTACGCAATTTGAGTAAGCGTCCGGCGCTGGTTGGAAAGGCATTTTTCCATGTGCCGTATAGCGACGGCTTCGAAAAATACAGCGCCCGAATGACACCCGGCACCAATGCCAACGTAAGCGTGCCGCTAGATAAATCTTGTGCGGGAATACCGATGTGCGTAGTATTATAAAATTGGCGCAAAATTAGGCGAATCAAGCGTTTGATGATGATGTTTAAGCCTTCTTTGCCGAGATACGCACCCGAGTATTGGTATAAATAATCTTGCGCAAATCGAAAAGGATCGAACGGCAAATCGCTGGCCCCAGCCAATTGGATCGGGGGCGAGAACTGCAGCGGGACGCCCAGAATAAATTATTGCACCTTAAAGCAAGGTGATTCCAATGGTAGAAAGAGAAAATTTTTGGTGTCAAACAGCCAATTTACCGTCGTACCTCCGGCTTATGTGATGCGCAACGCAACATTCGGCACCTGCAAACGCACGTTGACGCGCCAAAGCTTCAGATTGAATACGACGGCGTGCCCTTCGCTGGTCGCTGTTTGCATCACCGGAGCGGCTTGGGCCGATTGAGGGCGCATGACAAAAGTACTAACGCTCAACAGCAGGAGGATGCCCAGACTTCGCGTAAAGTTTTGATACGTGAGACTGGCATTGGCTAAGGGCAGAGAATACTTTTCTAAAGATTGCCTTCTTTGCAATTAATCAAAGGCGACAGTTTACAAATGCGTACCGCTGAAGAGATAGACGATAATTCTCTAAATTAACCGGATATTTCTCAAATTGGATACTAAATCGGTCCAATTGTAGGAACCGATTGAGAAAATAGTCCTCCAATCTTTTTATAAAAAAAAGAAACTGCTGGCCCAGCCGAAGAGGTATTTAGAAACAAGACAGGTAGTCCTCACATTTTTAATCTTGTTCACGCTATGGCTTACCTGCAATCTTGCGTAGAATGATGAAAGATATTTCGATCAACCCATTACCGTGCCCCTACCCCCCCCCATGAACCAACTAGAACAACTTAAACAGTTCACCACCATCGTTGCTGACACTGGTGATTTTCAGACAATGAAAGTGTTCGCACCCCGCGATGCGACAACGAATCCCTCCTTGATTTTAAAAGCTGTGCAAAAAACGGTATATCAACCGCTAATGCAGCAAGCGGTCACCGATCATGCCGAATTATCGACGCGCGATATTATCGACCAGTTATTGGTAATTTTTGGGCTCGAAATTTTGAGAATCATCCCAGGCCGTGTGTCTACCGAGACCGATGCACGTCTATCGTTTGATACTTTGGGGACGATCGAAAAAGGCCGCAAATTAATCGGACTGTATGAGGCCGCTGGAATTGACCGCAAACGCATATTGATCAAAATTGCATCGACCTGGGAAGGTATCTGTGCTGCGGAGGTATTGGAAAAGGAAGGCATCCATTGCAACCTGACCTTGTTATTTTCCCTGCCGCAAGCGATTGCCTGCGCAGAAGCACGGGTACGGTTGATCTCTCCGTTTGTCGGTCGCATTTATGACTGGTATAAGAAATCGACCGGGAAGGAATATACCGGTGCCGATGATCCAGGCGTGCAGTCGGTTAAGCAGGTGTATAGCTACTTCCGCAAATTTGGGTATACTACTGAAGTGATGGGGGCGAGTTTTCGTAACACGTCGCAAATCATAGAACTGGCGGGCTGCGATCTATTGACAATTAGTCCTGAGTTGTTGCAAAAACTTACAGAAAATAATGATCTGGTTTCTCGCAAACTGAGTCCAGAGGCATCAAAAGACACTGATGTTGAAAAAATCACCTTGAACGAATCTGAGTTCCGAAACATGCTCAACGACGATACGATGGCAACCGAAAAACTGGCGGAAGGGATTCGACAATTTAGTGCCGATGCATTCAAGCTGGAAAAGTTAATCGATGCTTTACGTTGATGCATTTGGGTTGAAATAGCAAAGCTAAAATCGGCGCTAACCTGTTTGTACTACATTAAAAATGTGCTGACGCTAATCAGTAATCACTGAGCGGCATTCCTATCGACGCTCAGCAATTATTAATGGGGCAATGGCTTACAAGTGCTCAGTATCTCCGGTCTTCGGTTGCTATTTCACCAGATGTTTCTCAATCATGCCGAATATTGAATCTAGTATTAACGCAAACGCATTTAAGACTAAAATTCCGACAAATACCATATTAATATCGAATGCCCCTTCGGCCTGCAAAATCAGATAGCCAACACCGCGCGCGGAACCTAAATATTCACCGACGATGAGGCCAACAAATGCCAAACCAACCAAGGTATGTAGGCTAGAAAAGACACAGGAGGTTGCCGATGGCAAGTAAGACTGTGCGCAACAATTGCCATTGGTTAGCACCTAACATACAGGCATTCGACAAAACCACTGGGCTTACTTCTTTGAAGCCTTGATAGACATTGAAAAAGACAATAAAAAACACCGAGGTGAATGCTAACGCGACTTTGGACCAGATCCCAAGACCGAATCACATCGCAAAAATCGATGCCAAAATGATACGCGGCATGGCGTTCGATGCTTTGATATAAGGATCGAGGATTGCAGAAGTTAATGACGACAATGCAAGCCATAGCCCTACTTCCAAATCCAATACCGTACCGATGCCGAAAGCGAGCATGGTTTCCGTCAGCGTTACCAGCAAATGGGAATAAATTTCGCCTGGAAATTTCAACGTAAATCAAGTTGAGTCGCCGAAACCGACCTCCAGAATACCACTACCGACTGTGAACCACTGCCAGACCCGGAACAATACTTTGGCTGGCTCGCCAAAGAAAAATGCAGTTTGTTCATTGCGCGTTGCTAAATGCCAGATCGCAAAAAAGGCCACTAGAACCAGCGCCTGGTAGAAGCGTATATTTTTATAATTGGGTTGAATTGCTTGCTACATAATGTCGTACTCTTTCCGTTTTTTTGATGATATATACCTACAAGAAACTTTGTATGCCGTCTCAGCAATATGTACTTTTGGTTCAAGCAATTTTCTTTTTGCTGATATCCTTTTAAGACTTCATCTCTCAGTACGCTCCAGATTTGGTGATGCAGTTCGACGAAACGAGGATCAGTACGAATCTCAGCCACATCCCGCGGACGCAGCAGGTCAATGACAAACTCGCCAATCGGATGCGTTGCAGGATCTGCCGACAACACGATTACTCGGTCCGACATCGCAATCGCTTCATCCAGATCATGCGTGATAAACAATACGGCTTTCTTTTTTGCATTTCGTAATGCCAACACTTCATTTTCCATCAATTGATGGGTTTGGATGTCAAGCGCGGAAAATAGCTTGTCCATTAAAATGATATCTGGATCCAAAATCAACGTCTGGGCTAACGCTACCCGCTTGCACATGCCGCCTTGATAACTGATGTCGATAACGGTCACCAAAACCTTGTAAACCCAC
Organism: Glaciimonas sp.; assembly: GCA_014377145.1. Next base: position 5,309 of record JACMQE010000134.1, read on the forward strand.
CCGCGCTAGCCACTCTTCGCCGAGTTGTTTTGCTTGCTTCTCGTCGGTGCCGCGATATTGCAAACCAGCAATGACATTTTGCAGGGCGCTGCGCCATGGCATTAATGCTTCGGACTGAAACATGTA
>JACMQE010000135.1 GCA_014377145.1 Glaciimonas sp.
CTGGCGTGGACGTGTCCGATCAGAGTTGCGCATTCTCGAAGCACCGTGACAGGATCCTCGCCATTGATGGCCAAGGCACCGGTATCGAATTGCATACGGATGGCCGGGTGGTCAATATGCGCCACCACTTGCGCCGTTTCAACACTGGTGGTCATGAAGTTTGCTCCGTAACACGGCGGATTGGGCTCCAGGCACATGATGATTCCATGGGAGGCTGCAATGTCACCCAGTCGCCTGAAAAATGAAATGGCAACAGCCATCGCCTCAACATCACTTAAGCCGCTACGATCACGGTTTTTGGGCGAACCAAATACCACACGCCTTGCGCCCAATTCGCCACCAATCCGACAAACGGCATCAAGATGTTTTAACAGTGCTGCCTGCACATCGGCTGCGCCAAAGACGTTGAAACCGGACGTACCGAACAGCAGTGCCTGCATGCCAGAAATTTCAATAGCGCGCTCGGCCCACCAGTCCTTGACTAGACGAATATCAGTGTCTGTTGCCTGATCTGGTTGCAGGAAATACTTGCCTGGCGCTATGTCGATGGCATCAACGCTATGACGCTGCAGTAAGGTGGCAATGGCTTCGTCTTCGGAAATGTCCCAGGCAATGTTTGAAACAGCCAGTCTCATAAACCTGCTCCTTCTAATGCCTTGAATGTGCGCGGTTCGGACTGGGCATAGGCGCGAATTGCCTGGATGGATTCACGCCGGCTGTATTGGTAGTTTCCAGGTGCGCCAAAAACATTGGCATGACAGGTACGCAGGTCGTAGATTGCTGAATTACCGGCCAGTGGATGCTCAAAGGGTTTACCGAAACCCTGCGCTGCGACATCTGCCACGCTGATCGGCTCTGCGGTCAGGTGTACCAGTTTTAATCCGGCATACAAGGCAGTTTGAATGTCGTACCAGAGATTGATCATCGGGTAAAACTGAAACACACCACGGCTATCAATGGCGTTCAAATTATTGTCATTCAGCAAGTCAAATATCACATTCTTGCGAAGGCTCGGGCCAACCAGTCCGGGCAACCGTACGATCAGGTGATTGGCAAAATGGCTTTGAACAAACTTCTCCAACTTATGGCGATGCAGACCATAGGCATGAAGCCCGTCTTCAATCACAGGGGTTACTTCGTCAACTCCTATAGGAGTTTTAAACACATCAACGGTGCTGATCAGGATGAAGGTCTTGCACAAAACATTTGCTAGATGTGCAATCAAGCCTTCGATGTTCTGGCGGTCGGCGACAGGCTCGCGGTTTGCAATCCATTTTTGGGCAGGCGCGGCAGCGCAGATTACGGTATCGAAATTTTTTCCCTTGATATCGCTGATATTAGTTGAGCGATATAGAGCATCAAAGGATGCTTGTTTGAGGAGCGTTGATCCGCAGAAACCAGAAAATCCAATTAATGCGTTTTTCATTATTAACCGTCAATCTCACACAGAATAATCAAATACAGATTTCTCAATACTTGTACTGGTCATTTGTATATAAATTACTTGAAAATTACTTTGTTTGTACGATGCGTATAGGATTGGGATAACCGTCTGCTACCGGGTCAAGTGGCAGGCCAATTAATTGAATTACATCGCCATCAACTCTACGCACAATACGTTCACCAGATGCCGAGAATTTCAGTCGCATGCCAGGTCGAATATGGCAAAGAATCCCTCGATCAATATCAAGTAATATATTTGGATCATTGGACAGTCCTATTCCTCTGCCTCTGGTTAAATCGGATAATCCGCTAGCAACGAATTCGCCAATATTGGCCTTAGCTGCGTCGCATGTAGACGGAGCTCTACGCTGTGCAAGCCATTTTTCCTTCAGTTGATCAGACAGCCTTCGCTGGAAGTTCCAACCATTTTCTCCAAAGAATACAGAGTCACTTCTTGATAGTATTTGCGAATACTCATCTGCTTGCTTCTTTGTTGATATAGAGAAAAATGACTGATACGGATGATGTGGACGGCAGTTCCCTGACTGATAGATAAGGGCATCCGACTGATCCACGATCAACGTTCCCTTGCGACATTCGTCGGTTATCCGAGAAACAATTGGACTTTTTGAAAGCGCACGAGGTTCAGCCGCGTACAAGCCTGCCAAGGTAAAGGGCCTGACAGATTCACATGGTGCACCTTTCGCTTTGGCGTCGGCACAGCGTTGTGCCCACAACGAAATGGAATTCTCCTGCCCCGCAACAATGGGTTCCAGCCGATAAGCAAGTTTTGTGACGGGATTTCCTAGAGAAAATACAACACTAATAACTATAGCAATGGGTGCTATCGCTAGCGCTGGTGCCGGATGCAAACTAAAACGAAGTGGCTTGCTGGCAACTAGAATCAGAAAACATGGTAACAACACCCACAGAAACCCAGCAGGCAAAACCGGGGTTCGAGTGATTGCTTGCAATAGGTAAGGCGCACTTAAAATCAGTGAAAATATTGCAAATGCAACTCTTGGAGTCATCACCCGTTTCAAAACAAAAAATCTGACGCAATATGCAGTCAATGTAAATACCATTGCTAATGCCAGCAAAAAAGAGGTGTCAAAATACTGCGGAAGATTTCCATAGCCTTGGCCAAATATAGAGAGAAAATCAATGACGCGCCCAGGAGCCGCAATCACTCCGCTAAGGGTGCCTCGAGCACACAAGGCTATTACAAAAAGCAGGGAAAGACCTGCAATGTAGGCTGCATAGGCAAAGAGAGCCTTTGTTTTTTCGAAGTGGTTACCTTTTGCCGCTGTAACCGTCAAAACAAGAGTTATTCCAATAAAGACAAACAAACCATCTGAAGGGCCCCAGGTGGTAAGTAGCCCAAGTAAAAAGGCATAAATGTATGCATGCTTTGTACCCCGTTTGAATGCAGTAAAAAACGCAAATGCGGTCCAGAGAACCGCCGAGATAAAGAAGTGGAACCTTAAAGCAGAATGATTGGGATATGGCAAAGCCATTCCTTTTTGATCATAAGCAAACAACATAAGCACACTCACGCCAATAAAGGCAGCCATGTGCGAACGACCATGCCGAGCAATTAGCGAGTACACAAGTGTCGCACTTGAAAACGCTAGGGTTGCTAAGAAAACAGCTAGACTAATATAGCTGTCTTCAAATACCGCAATCCATCCTGCTAGCGCAACTATTGGCAAAAGCCCGTAATATGAGAATACGTCAAAATAAGGCCATTGACCATCAAGGAGGGCTCGGGCCGGGCCAATCCAATGACCCCAATGCGCGGAGTCCATGCCGAACGGAGGGATGGGAATTGTTGCCACGAGAGCAACAAATATGGCAGCAGGAGTAAATGGGCTGTGCAGCCAGAATTTTCGACGTGGATAAAATTTTGCGATAGCGGGTAGCAATAGCAATAGAAAAGCAGCTGAGAAAAATACGAACTGTATTGCTTCTGACTTGATATGAGCTTTGTTATAAACGAAGTTTGATTCTGCTGCAAAGTATGCTAAGGGGATAGCACTTGCTTGTGGATCTAATGGTTCTTGTGGAGTGATAAAGCCGCTTGCACTACGCAGGTAGACAACAAGCAGCGCGAGAGTTACGGCATAAAGAATCGCTGTTGCCAAAACTGGAAGTCGAGCCAGATATTCACGCCTTGGTTGGGGGAAATAAAAACCCAACGCGCCAAAAATGCCAACTAATACTAATGGCACCGCTAAGTTGCTTAACAAAGTCCCCGTCAGAATTAGAGCAGTAACGCCAGAAAACAAGCTCCATAAACCAGGTTGAATTTTGGTTAAGCCTTTCGCTAAATGGCTAACACCATTTCTCTTAGTAATGGCATTCCATAATAGTAGCCCAGCAGCCAACACTGAAAAAATAACGAATACCCACAACATACTCCGCAGTTCAAGAGGAAAAGAGTGCGGTCTCTGAACATATAGTAATGTTGCTGCAATGGCAAAAAACGAAATGATGAGATGAATAGTAATTCTCTCTTGTACGAAATCGTATATTTTTTTCGTCAAGGTTGCCGTATAAGTTCTTGCTGAAGTTGCTTCAAAAAATTTCTGCATTCAGCTTCTCCAAAACATCGTAAATATTATCAATCTTTCCACCTAAAACGGAATAGCAGCCCGGTAGCTCTGCGTGTTTCTCAAATAAAATCGGCCTTCCGTCATCATTCTCATTCTTTACAAGAATAGTTTTAACTTCGAATAACGATTCTATATACTTCATGTCCACCACTGCTGGCAGATACCGGGCTACATCCCTCAGCATCCGATCCACTCGCGTTACACGATCATAGCGATTGAGCTTTTGGAGGGGGTCAGTGCCACGTTGATCCTGCCAATGAAGATGCGGCGTGTAGCGCACATGCGAAAGTGTGTGCAGGTCGCGTGCCGGAAACGGCATCATCGAGAAAAATGGACCATCCATCACTGTGATGCCCAAGCCTTGGAGTGCTAGCGGTGCCTGCATCAGTGCCATTTC
>JACMQE010000008.1 GCA_014377145.1 Glaciimonas sp.
AATATTCCCTCGCAAGTAATAAAGCAGAAACGCGCAGCCTGCGACGCTCATCGACTTGCTAAATTCACGGAGCGCTGGTGCCTGCTCGGGCATTGAGCCTGCCGTAGTGAAAGAGACCATTGCCATCAGAAACGATAACAGGCAAATCGAAAACAGTAGCGTCACCGGATCCAGCAGGGGAAAGGCGGTGAAATGCACGGTATCTCCTTCCAGAAAAGCATTAGGGAATGCCGTGCGACGCGAGAGCAAGCACCCCACGTCGTTCAGGCGCAATCATAAAAAAGGCGCTGTCAGAAAACTCAGGCCCCGTGTAGTGCCCGCAATCCTGCGGTTTCACGAATCACCCGGAATACTAATAACTATCCGTGGCGCCTGATCAACCGGCAAATTCTACTTTAAGTAGTTATATGATGTTGCTTTATCGTATTAGAACGTTTAATCATTTTCCGGATTTCTGGCTTTTATTGGCCTGTCATAGTGAGTAAGGTTCAGGTGATACCAGACGAATAATATTTATTTTGATGGGTCTGAAATCAGCGTTTGGGGTGCGGTGGAGCGCTTATGCTCTGCTCACCATCAACATCCCCTCGCCCTCAAATTTCGCCTATTTATAACAATCCAAGCATTGCGGCTTTTACTACGGCCTGAATTTTATTAACGGCATTTAATTTTTCGATTGCATTATTAATGTGGAAATTAACGGTACTGACCGAAATAATCAAAATACGTCCTATTTCATACGACGTTTTTCCATCCGCGGTCCAGCGCATCACTTCTCTTTCTCGCAAAGTCAGGTGAGCAAGCGACTCCGGAAACTCTTTCGGTAGTATCAGATCGGTCATGCCAAGAAGAAGAAGTTGAGAAATATGCTGCATTCTTGCCAGATGTCTGTCCAATTCGTCCGCGTCCACGTCCTCGACACTTCTTGAAAGAGAAACCATCCCGATGGTCCCGCGTGTGTCCCGCGCCGGTTGCGCCCATCCGTAATTCAAGCCGTGCTCACGGGCGTCTTCCCACATTTCAGGGGCGGCAACGAATGTTTTTTCATTCCATAAGATAGGCGCTACGGAGGACAGTCCATGACGCACTGTCGGGTCAACGGATAAATAATTTTTACTCTGATAAATCAGCCACCATTTTTCGGGGTAATTATTATGAACAATAAATTTCGGGTTATTTAACGGCAATGGCAACGCCATCCCGAAACTGCAGTATTCAAAACCGATTTCAGTTGCCCTGGCGGAAAAATAGTCAAAAAATTCTTGCTCGCTTAATTTTTTTGAGAGCGTATGAAAATCATCCTCTTTCCACTTCTCCATCAGTTCCTCAGCTCATAAAAAAGATAATTAAACTTAATCAATCAATTGATTTAATTGTATCTTGAATAATGCTTATTTACCAACAAACCTGAAGTATATTTTTATTTAATACCAATAACTAAAATACTACTATTGCGCTGACCTGCTGCGATATCCCGCCTGGCTATTCCCTATGTCAAGACGCAGTACCTCCTCTGTTAATGCCTACCTGACAACTTTAGCAGTACGACCCGAAACAAGACCACGCTCTAATAGCGACGTCGGGTTGCACGCCAGCCCGATGATTCCCACCGAACTTCCGGCGGGTCGATATGCACGCCATATTTCACGGAGCTGTCAATTCAATGATCACGATCGCCATCCTTCAGGGACAGATAGAGCGCATCACTAGCGTAAAAAGCACGATCAGTTGTACCGATGGAAAGGTCTGGGTCACGCAAGATGGATTTCTTGAGGACACGATTCTTCACAAAGGCGAATCGCTGATCATCAAGACAACAGGATTAACACTCGTCAATGCGATTGTGGACGCAGTTATCCAAGTTGCGAACGCTGTCCCCGAGAGCATCCGGACACGGTCCGCGCCTGAGTCAACCGTCACGGCACCCACCGCGATCGCCACACCGTCGGCATCAAGCTGGCTCCTCAGCGAACCGCTTAACCACACCGTCATCCATTAAGAGAACGCCATGAAATCAAGCTCCGTAGCAATGAAGATGACGCTCGTCGCCATGATCACGCTCCTCTCCGCCTTGCTTTGTCGCGAGTATCTCCGCTTGCCTGATTCGGGCAGCAAGCCGGGAGCTAGCACTCACCCTGTCGAAGTGACGAATGTCAGACCAGCTGCCTCGCCAAGCAGAGCGAGCGACATCAGCCCGACTGCACTTTACGGCTCCCCAAGTAGCGGCATTGGTGCTGATGAAGCATCGCAACCACAGGCATTCTGAAGACGCAGTTTTAATCACGTGCGACTACCTTGGCGGGGTGGTATCAACAGCGCACGGTCTTTAGCTTATTCTGGCTAACGTCGCTATTGTCAATTTCTCCGGCAGCGTCGGCAAAACCACTGTTGCGGGGCAATTGTTCAAACCCCGTAGGAGTGATGCACCGATTTTTTCTATTGAGTCGATTAACTCCGGTGCCGACACGGACAGCCTTGATGTGGGAAAAAATTTGGTGAATTAGTCGATGAGTTAATACATCTGGATTCCGCCATTATTGACCTTGGTGGATCCAATATTGAGGATTTCTTGAAACTGCTGCAGCAATATGACGGCTCTCATGAAGAATTCGATTTCTTCGTGATGCCGGTCGTCATAGAAAAAAAGTCCTGGCAGATACCGTTAACACCATCAGGTCGCTACAACAGCCCGGTATTGGAACAAAGTAATCATCCGGAAACGCGCGAATCCTAGCTGCGTTGCGCAACGACCGAAGGATAGAGCAAACGTGACCTTGAACAATAAATCAAGGGAGCACTGTTTGAACGCACCTTGCTCGCACCCGCAAGCGTGTCTCATGACTTGACTCAACAACACCCGAACGCCATCAGCGTCTTCAAAGACACCAATCGGGTGGAATTCCTCGACCGACCCGAAGGGCATAGTGAATTAGATCTCCATCCCGGTCTACTACACAGCTTGAAGGACTTTCTGAATGAAACGGGGTGCGATTTTTGTTTTGTGGAAACAGAATGTCTCCCACAAGTTGGGGGCCGCGATTTTGCGCTTGACCTGTATTTCTTTCATCGCGGATTGAATTGCCTCGTTGCCGTCGATTTGAAAGTCGGTCGCTTTGAACCTGAATATCTTGGCAAATTATCGTTTTATCTTAAAGCGCTGGATCGTGATGAACGAAAGTCACACGAAAATCCGGCAATTGGCGTGTTGCTGTGCGCGAGCAAGGATGATGATGTCGTTGAATATGCATTGAGTCGGACAGCATCGCCCGCACTGATTGCCCAATATCAGACGCAACTGCCGGATCGCAAAATACTGCAAGCCAAATTGCATGAGCTTTACGCGCAATCCGAGCCCGGTTTGTCGGTGCCAGCGCCGGATTGATGTTCTGAATCCTAACCGGAGTAATTTGTTCACTGCGGTGAAAGAAAGCACTGTATGGAGTAGTTTTCTCGGTTATTGCATGCGCCGATTAACGTGTAACTGATGACATCTGCTTTTGAATAAAGTTAATTACTTTCAAGTATTTTATTCGACACAACAAAATTATGCGAAGCTTTTATGTCACAGCTAAATTAGAACGTCCCAATCGGCGGTGCGGCGCAAAAGTTGGACATTTGGATCTAGCTCTAACAGACCTATGTCCAGCAAAGCACTCGCTCCACTGCACCTGCCCCCCCAAATTCGATGTTTGCAAAATAGAAATATTTATTGAATTTTAGTCACTTTATGTGAAATACTAGGAATTAGAAAAGTTAAGCAGCTTTAACAAAAATTGCTTGGGCGGTGTTTTCCAGTCACACCAGAAATCTCCTGACGGCTGAAGTATTAAACTGACGATTTTTTGATAAACCAAATTTAAATACAAGATATAAAATAGAAACCTTAAAAAACAGCCATTAGTTCGATATTTATCGTGATGGCTCCAGTCGCGCATGCGATGCCGTCTATGATAATTCCTTTAATTATGGTGCTGGAGACCGTGCATTCAGTACGACATGTGCAGACTCAGCTAATAGGCCAGATAGATATGCGGCATAGCAATTAAGTCTTTTATCTACAACGGCAATCAAATCTGACAGGTTTGCCATAATTAGATCTTTTACAACAGCAGCGAATTGGCAAATACTGGTTGCTACAGATAATGGGTAACACAAAGAATATTGCTGGCTTCTGGGTTGAGTTACATAGTAGCGAACTCAGCGTCCGGCGGTGGGATTAAGGAACTTTTCAATATTGGTTCAGTATCTTTAGTCGGGCAGTTTATGCAATTCCAGGTGGTCAGAACAGACTGATGACTTCATTATAAGAACGAAATAAAAACAACACTATTATATTATTATAAATTACAAGGATATCATGAAGTTTTCATTTAATTTTAAGACACCAATAGTCATATTAGGTATTGCTCTAGGTTTTTCCAGTGGTGTGGCTAATGCTATAACGTTTATGACTCCAGCATCGGCAGTATAAGCTGTTACCCAGACTGGCAGCAGTAAATGGAATTATCAATTCACGGTGACCAATTCCGGATTTTTTAACTCGATAAATCAATTTGATCTGCCATACTTTCCTGATGCGGGTATTGCAAATATCTCTAGTCCAACCGGTTGGACTATCTCAGTAGGTCAATCTTTTAACTTGGCACCAATGAGTTTAGTTTCTTTTGGCGCTACAAATGCAATTGCCTGGTCGACTAATTCTAATTCCGTGTCCACATCTGAGCGTCTCTCGAGTTTTAGTTTTACTTCTTCTTATGCACCGGTTTATGGACCTTATGCTTTAGGCTTTTCTGACGGATATTCTTTCATTGGTGACCCAGGAATTCCAGGATCTCCACTAGCTAAGGCAGCGGGTTTTACGACATCCTATCCTGTAGCCGCAGTCCCAGAACCTGAAAACTACGGCATGATGCTTGGTGGCCTTGCGTTGATATGCTTCATGGTTCGTCGCAAGAAATCAGCTTAAGTTTCGGTTCCACTCTCATCTCCGCGAAATTTTTCTGTCACCGTTCGCGGATATTCTCAAAACTCAGCGAAGCGTGTAGAAAATAGTTTTTAGGAGTTTTGCGTTCTAAGGTTGCCGCTTGTGCCGCATAAGGTCTCAGTTTTCATAATCACAAACGATCGTTTTTGAGGCACAGAATTAGAAATCAAAGATCCCGCGGGGCTGGGTACAGATCCCGGTTGTGGAAGACCACAAAAAGGCTGAACAAAAACGTCTCTCTTCGTAAGTTGACGGTTGGCACGGATGCTTCCGTCCCCTTTGGGTCGATAGCCCTAGTGCGCGCGCACACAATCAGGCAGTCGTCGGCTTCACGAAGGATTGCCATCAATCTTGACGTTGATCTGAATTCCGAACTTGTCCAGATCAGGAGGTGGCAAAGGAATTATCCGGCACGGGTAACCGAGAAGATTTCCAAAAACTAAGTGACCTCGAATCAGTATGCTTCGGGTTGCGGTTCGTATACTTGGTTAGCCGGCACTGGGCGTCCATAGATTGCCGTTGGGCTGTTATCGACGGCCTTTGCTGCGCCCTGCTGGACTGGGACTAATACCGCATCCTCACGCTGTGACATCTTTCCCGTATCGACTCCGCTCGTAGCAGGCGGCAAGGACTTCGTAGTGCCATGTTTAGCGAGCGCCAAAGCCCCGAAAAGCGCCAGAATTGCAGCGATGACCAGACTTAGAACGTTGATTTGCGGATTTTTCATTGGTAAATCTTTCGATGTGGTTAGTTGCAGCGGCTTGCAATCGGAATTGGTCCAACTCGCAATTAACTGCCTACCGCTCACATTAATTACGACTGAACTAAATACTAGATGTAGTGATTCGAAGGTCCCTTATTAAAAGTTGTCGAGGAATATAAAACTGACGGCGTTCACCTTGTTGTCGAAAACAGCCCGGTTTAATCTTATAAAGAAAAATAATAAGAAAAATCATTGCAAAAATAAAACAAGATTCACTACCTTAATTTGGTTTTTATTCGCGGTGCCTGTTACTTAATTACGAAGTAATCCTTACAAGACACCTTGTTAGCCGGCCGCTAAATCATATAAATTTGAATCGATTATTTTTTCGATCAATGGTAAGGACCCGCTTTCGTGGACCGCATCGAAATCACCGGTTGCAACAACGACGTGATCGCCGATTGATACAGAGTTCTTTAACGGGAGGGGAATAAGCATTTTCTTGATCGCATACCCCGAACTCATTTCAACTTCAATAATCATCGAATTAGAAAGAGTTGAACATAGCAATGAAAAAGTTTCGGTGTCTCTCCACTCGCCAGCGCATGCACGGACATTTGCAGGAGTATTTGCACGCCATTGATTTACAACAACTCCCTGAATGTGCTGATTGAAAAAGCCGATATCGGTTGTCTCGGCGACGTGCGATCGTCTGTACTTTCCTTCGTAAGCTGTATAGCGCATCGACTTTCGCAACGGGTCGGCTGAATCATCAACACGTTGCATCGCAAACGGCTTTTCTTGCTTATAAGAAATGCTGCTGTTGGGTAGCAGATGTGTGGCGATCCAGGCAAGGCTGGAAATTAAAGCGACCATGCAAATAATCGCGGATTTTTTGTGACTAAGAAAAATCATGCATATCCTTTTTTTAGTTACCAATTAGATGCAACCGGAAATGCATGAAAACACGTTGACGTATTCCAGCCAACTAGTAGAATTACAGTTGCGCCTTTGACAAGCGTGTGGTGATTCAGTGTCAACGGGAGTTGCCTTTTCGATCTATGGCCGCACTTTTACTGAAGTTGAATTTTTAGTTGGGTGGGTGTACCAAATCGATAATTTTAAGAAAAGTATCAAAACTTTCCGCCTCGAACTAATTGACATAGACGTTTTGTTTGCTCATATCGTTGAAAGGACTGCCGCGCTCGGGTTCGACTTCGCCTCCTTCGGTATGCAGATGCCACTACCGCTCAACAATCCAAAAATTGTTACTAGGAATAATTACGATCCGGAATGGTGGAATGTCTATTTGAAAAATAATTATTTTCAAATAGACCCGGTAGTCATACATGTCAGAACCTCGGACGAGGCTGCGGTGTGGAGCGACAATTTTTTTTCGGCGCAGCCCAAGTTTTGGGAGCACGCACAATCGTTCGGCTTACGGTATGGCTGGACCAAAGCCACACGTAGTTCCGTGGGTACGATGAGCCAATTATCTTTTTCTAGGCGTGAAAACCCGCTGTCCGAACAGGAGCTCTTGCTCAAAGAGTCCGCGATGATAGATCTAGCTGATTTAGCTCATTTGCACATGACCGAATGCTTTGTACTCGAACAGTTTCCAGAGTCGAAAACGGAGCTATCGCAGCGAGAGCGTGATGTTATTCGTTGGTGTGCAGATGGTAAAACAAACGCCGAAATTGCGATGATTTTGAATATTTCTACAAGTTCAGTGAATTTTCATGTGCTGAATTTTATTAAAAAGCTTGATGCATCGAATAAGACGCACGCAGTGATGAAAGCAGCTAGCTTTGGACTTTTAGGCCGACCAGGCGGATAAATAGTATGTCTTGAATAATTCGGATTTTCAACATGTCACCGTTTTTGTATTACCTGTTTTCAATTTATTGAGAATCAGTCAGATGTTGTGACCGGTACCGCAAAGCACGGCCTGAAGTGCATCGCCTAGCGATCCTTTGTGCCAGCTGCGCACCAACTTGCCATCGGCTTTTTGGTGACGACGCGTACCTTCTTGGCCGCCTCAATGCTTTGGGCCAGTAACTCGTCGATACCCTTTTCGCCCAACCACTTGTCCCTGTGCGACGGGCTGAAGGGATCGATTGACGGTGTAGCTTGCAGGTGGATTTCGCCGGTGAAGACCTGCCAATACGGGTTCTCGACCCAGCCTGCCACCACCTGTTCGTCCGTTATACCGAACGCATGCTGCAGGTAAAACAATCCCGTGAGCAGCCGGGACCGCAAGGGCGGTCGTCCCGGCCGCGCAGAAAACAGCGCAGAGGCAACGTCATCAATGGCCGGTCAGTCAATCTGGCTGGCCAGCACCAGCAGTGGATGGTCCAGGTAAATTTGTTCGCGTAAGGGGGGATTCGTTGTTTTGCTATATTGGAAAACACGGCGCTTTTTTGGCATGACTATCTCAACATTATTTGCAGGAAAACGAAGAGAGATATCGCGGTTTCGTGCATTTCTAGTGATGATCTTTGCCAGCGAATGTGGCGTGGCACCCTGAGTTTGAAGATTATTCAGGGCTTAATAATTAACGCACTAAAGATGAAATGACTAGAAGTTTTATTGAGTTGACGACCCATTCCCAATATTGAAATCATCGCGCGTCAAATTCGGGAATAGTCGCTAGCCTAATAACTTACAATAATCCAAGCAATGCTGCTTTGACAACTGCCTGTATTTTATTAACTGCATTTAATTTTCTAACCGCATTATTAATATGGTAATTAACAGTGCCGGTCGAAATAATCAAAATACGCCCTATTTCATAAGACGTTTTCCCTTCCGCGGTCCAGCGCATCACTTCCCTTTCTCGAACATTCAGTTGGGCAGTAGACTCCGGCAACGCTTTCGGCAGTATCAACCCGGTCATACCGAGAAGAAGAAGTTGAGCGATGTGCTGCATTCTTGCCTGATATCTGTCCAATTCGGCCGCATCCACCTCCTCCACACTTCTTATAAGAGAAACCATCCCGATGGTTCCGCGTATGTCCCGTGCCGGTTGCGCCCAACCGTAAATCATGCCGTGCTCGCGAGCTTCTTCCCGTATTTCAGGAACGGCGGCGTATGTTTTTTCATTCCTCAAGATCGGCTCAACGGAGGACAGTGCGTGACGTACCGTTGGGTCAACGGATAAATAATTTTTATCCTGGTAAGTCTGCCACCATCTTGCGGGATAGTTATTATGAATAATAAATTTTTGATTATTTAGTGGCAATGGCAATAACATCCCGAAACTGCAGAATTCAAAACCGATTTCGGCTGACTTGACGGAAAAATAATCAAAAAATTCTTGCTCGCTTAATTTTTTCGATAGCGCTTGAAAATCATCCTCTTTCCACTTCTCCATCAATTCCTCAGTTCATAATAAATTTGTGATGATTTACAAGGTATCAAACCAGAAAGTTGTTAAAAATATTACACATCTTTCCACAGATCAAAATCTGATGCCGTAATTTTAGTTTGTATTTATATTTTAGCAACTGTTAACTTTGATTAAATATTACTATTCATAAAACAGGTTATCGATATTGAAATGCAATAAAACATAATATTATTGATTTACTTACTAAATACACCAAAATTGCGAAAATAGGCAGGAAGAACTGAAAGATGCTGAACAGCAGGACTACTACGAAAAAAAGTTGACCCGATGCCGAACGATACTTTTCGGTCGTGGTGGCCCACCATTCCTTTTTGCCAACAGGAAGCGATATATGTCTGACAACCTGATTGATAAGACTTCATCCACGTGCCTGGCCGACGTCCGATTCCAGGATCTCGATGATGTTCCCGCCGCCGCGACCTGATTTGCCAATATCGCCAACCC
>JACMQE010000136.1 GCA_014377145.1 Glaciimonas sp.
AGTAGCATTGTGCTTTCCTAGCCTTACTAGCGTACTGTTCTCATAGGCACGCCTTGGTGGGACAATTTATGTAAGTCCTAATATAGGGAAACAGACTAAATATTTTTGGCGAAAATTTACCGCTTTGACTAAGAAAGCGCTAATCGACAAAGCTAATCAGGCCTTCAATGGATACGAAATTGATTTTAAAACTAGTTTTACGTAATTAAATAATCCAAAAGTGGAATACTATACACATTAAAAGCCCATCAGATTGAATCATGGACCGGATGATACCGTCTTCCAGAAGCATAACGTCGGCGTTGTTTGCTATACGGCAGTATTTTGTTTTGCTATTATTTTAGGCGGGCAATGCGGGCAAAATTTCCCAACAATATATTCGGGTGATAATTGTTCTTTTGGAGTGACCACGGTGCGACAAACAAAACATTGTACGGCGGCTGTTTCTTGCAACTGAGGATTAAGGGCGGTACGATAATCGAATACAAAGCAATCGCCATTATATTGCGCGCCGCCGCACTCTTCAAAATACTTTAGAATACCACCGTCCAATTGATAGACGTTGTTAAATCCAATTTCTTGCATATGGATAGCAGCTTTTTCGCAGCGTATGCCACCAGTGCAAAAGGTAACAATTGTTTTATCTATTAGCGTATCTTTGTGCGCAGAAATCACTTCCGGAAATTCGCTAAACTTATTAATACGATAATTAACAGTGTTGGAAAATGTACCGATATCTACTTCAAAGCTATTGCGCGTATCAAGCATAATCACTGGATGGCCATTGTCGTCATGACCTTGATCCAGCCAACGTTTAAGAGTTCTCGGTGTGACCGATGGCGCGCGACCTAGCTCTGGTTTGATCAAAGGGTACTTCATCGTAATGATTTCAGCTTTGAGCTTGACTAGCATGCGTGTGAAAGGCTGGTTTTCGGAATAGCTTTCCTTTACTTCCAGATCAGAAAAGCGCGTATCGCCGCGCAACCACGTCAAAAACTGGTCAATTTCCTCACGGAAACCTGCTAGAAAAAGATTTATACCTTCTGGACTAAGTACAATAGTTCCTTTTAGATTAAGGTGCGTGCACGTTGTCAGAAATACTGCGCGTTTGTCAGCAGTGTCATCAAAAGTGATAAATTTATAAGCGGCAATATTGACGTAAGTAAGTGTGGACGACATAGGATTAGTTTTCTGAGATTGCACGGTAACTCATTGATTTAACAGTATTATAAACGCGAGTCACGTTTTCAACGTGATTTTGTGACACGAATGCTGATTCAAAACCGAGGGCCGAGGTAAAATACCGTGCATGACGACACCACAATTTACCCATCTCCGCCTACATTCCGAATACTCGATTGTCGATGGCTTAGTTCGTATCGATGACGTAATTAGAGCCGCTGCGAACGACCAGCAAGCGGCACTAGGCATCTCCGATCTTGCTAATCTGTTCGGCATGGTGAAATTTTACAAGGCTGCCCGCAGTAAAGGCGTTAAGCCTATTATTGGTTGCGACGTCTGGATCACCAATAATGAGATGCGCGATAAACCATCGCGGTTGTTGTTACTGGTGAAAAATCGTGCTGGATACTTGCAGCTCTGCGAGCTATTGTCCAAGGCTTGGCTGGAAAATTTGCATCGTGGTCGCGCTGAAATTCGCCACGAATGGCTGGAGGACCTTCAGCATCAACCGAATGGTAATGGCCTGATTGCACTGTCCGGAGCGCATTTTGGTGACGTCGGTATCGCGATTGACAACGGCAATCTGGCAGCAGCTACACGTTGCGCCGAGCGCTGGATGACGATTTTTTCCAATAACTTTTACATTGAAGTGCAGCGTGCTGACCAGCCAAATATGGAGCCGCACATTCGTCATGCGGTAGCGTTGGCCGCAGGATTACAACTGCCGGTCGTCGCAACTCATCCAATCCAGTTTCTCGACAAAGAAGAATTCATTGCTCACGAGGCGCGCACCTGTATTTCCGAAGGTGAAATGCTGGCAAATGCGCGACGGGTGCGGCGTTTTAACGACCAGCAGTGTTTCAAAACCCAGGCCGAGATGGCGGCGTTGTTTGCCGATATGCCAGCCGTATTACAAAATTCGATTGAAATTGCCAAGCGCTGTAACTTGTTGCTGCAACTGGGTAGGCCACAGTTGCCCGATTTTCCTACCCCGGCTGGTATGTCGATTGGTGATTTTCTGGATCAACAGTCTAAGGAGGGTCTGGAAATACGCATGCTGCATTTGTTCCCGGACCAGCACAAGCGCGAACAGAACCGTCAGCGCTATCAAGATCGGTTAAAATTTGAAACCGACACGATCATCAAAATGGGCTTTCCCGGATATTTTCTGATCGTTGCCGAATTTATTCGCTGGGCCAAAGAAAATGGTGTGCCGGTTGGCCCGGGGCGAGGATCTGGTGCAGGCTCTCTAGTCGCCTATTCGCTGCAAATTACCAATCTTGATCCAATGCGATACAACCTTTTGTTCGAACGGTTTTTAAATCCTGAAAGGGTTTCCATGCCCGACTTCGATATCGACTTTTGCCAGGAAGGCCGTGATCGTGTGATTCAACATGTTAAGGATTTATACGGCAAAGACGCCGTGTCGCAGATTGCGACTTTCGGGACTATGGCTGCTAAGGGTGCGATTCGCGATGTTGGCCGAGTGCTGGATTTTGGCTATAACTTTTGTGACGGTATTTCCAAACTGATCCCTTTTAAGCCGGGCAAGCAAGTTACGATTGCGGATGCGATCAAAGAAGAACCAATCCTGGCGGAGCGGTTAGAGAATGAAGAAGAGGTCAAGCAGCTATTGAATCTGGCTCAGCAGGTCGAAGGGATCGCGCGCAATATCGGTATGCATGCTGGTGGCGTGCTCATCGCACCCCGCAAGTTGACCGATTTTTGTCCGTTGTATACACAGGGTGGGGATGCTGGTGTGGTATCGCAATACGATAAGGATGATGTCGAGGCTGTCGGTCTGGTCAAGTTCGATTTTTTGGGTTTGACCACGCTGACCATTTTGGATCGTGCGGTGCGTTACATCAAGCATCTCGATCCGGAGATGGCAGACTTCAGTCTGGAAAAATTACCGCTGAATGATCGTGCCTCGTACCAATTGTTGGCAGCAGCTAAGACCGTTGCCGTATTTCAGCTAGAAAGTCGTGGCATGCAGGGGATGCTGAAGGATGCGCGCCCTGATCGTTTCGAAGATATTATCGCGCTGGTCGCGCTGTATCGTCCGGGGCCAATGGACCTGATTCCTGATTTCTGTAAGCGTAAACACGGTGAACGTTTCGATTATCCTGATCCTCGTACCGAAGGCATTTTGTCCGAAACCTACGGGATCATGGTGTATCAGGAGCAGGTAATGCAGATGGCGCAGGTGGTCGGCGGTTACTCGCTTGGTGGCGCAGATTTACTACGACGGGCAATGGGTAAGAAAAAAGCGGAAGAAATGGCAGAACACCGTCAAATTTTCCGTACTGGTGCGGCCAAGGATGGTTTGACCCAGGCCAAGGCTGACGAAATTTTCGATTTGATGGAAAAATTCGCCGGCTATGGTTTTAATAAATCGCACGCCGCCGCCTACGCCTTATTGTCGTATCACACCGCCTATTTGAAAGCACATCATCCGGCTGCTTTCATGGCCGCCAACTTGTCGCTGGCGATGGATGATACCGAAAAAATTAAAATTCTAGTCAAAGATGCACTAGACATTTGTAAGTTGACGTTGTTACCGCCAGATATTAACTTGTCGGAGTATCGCTTTACACCAGAAGCCGAACCCGGCAAAAAAGCAGCTTTCATTCGTTACGGCCTTGGCGCGGTCAAAGGGTCGGGTCAAAATGCGATTGAGAATATTGTCGTGGCACGAAAAGAAAAACATTTCGTTGATTTGTTTGACTTTTGCATGTCTGTCGACAGGCGCCAGATCAACCGTCGCACGATCGAATCTTTGATTCGGGCCGGTGCATTTGATAGCTTCAAGGTTGATCGCGGTATTTTGATTGCCTCGGTGCCATTGGCGATGGAAGCCGCCGCTCAGAAACTGGCAGCAGCAAATCAGGTCAGCCTGTTTGGTGGAGATGACAGCGATCTGGAGCCACCGCCGGAATATGTCGAGGCTACACCATGGACCGATAAGCAAAAACTCACCGAAGAAAAATCTGCACTTGGATTTTACTTATCAGGCCATTTATTTCAAGCGTACGCACCGGAAGCACGCCGTTTTGCTCGAACGCCTTTAGGTAACCTAGAGCCGTCGCGAGATACTCGAACGTTAGCCGGGATTATCTCAGGTCTACGTATACAAATGACTCAGCGTGGAAAAATGGTCATCGTCAGCCTCGACGATGGCAGTGCCACGG
>JACMQE010000137.1 GCA_014377145.1 Glaciimonas sp.
ACAGAACGTGAAATTCTGGCCGCTGATCGAGCCAAAGAAAGTGGCTTCAGTAATCGTGACGGCCAACTCAGGTGAACGATCTACAGCACGGTCACCATCTCGGTCCCTGCCACCGATGCCCAGAAAGTCATCCTGATACAGACTGGTGCCCGCATCGTGGCAGTGTTGCGCCGTCCTGAAGATCAAGACAATGTACAAAAAACTATTCCTATCCGATATCATTGATCCAGGGGCGCGTGCACGTTACAAAATGCGGCAGGGTCCACAGGTGGATTACATCATCGGTGGACGCTTCAAAACGGGAGAATATATCGATGGCAGCGACAAACAAGTGAAAAAACTGAAGGCAGCGATTTACGTTTGAAAGGGTGGAGCGTCAGTAAGCTACACGCAACATTTCTGATCAATGAAGGTAGTATTTTTTATTGAAGACAATGGCAGTATTTTCGGAACCTGGATTGATGGTGAATGCATCAATCATCTTGGCCCCTTAAATGCCGGTACAGAAATTCGGATTGGTATCTATACCTTGACCCTGCAGATGCACCGGCAAGGTGACGAATCAATGCCGATCGGGCGTGATCCAAACTGGATAAAAAAGATAGTATAACCAACCCCGCCTAGCCTATCCTCGCCCCCACCGTCGATGACAATACCTGTCGTCCCAGTGGCAACAATTGCAGAAATTAGTTTTGATGATGCATTACTACTGGTCAATAATGTCCGTAGCAAGCCGGTGCCAGCGGTTACCTCCAACACTTACTTGACAATGGTCACCAAGGAATCGCAGCAGCCGCGCCAACCTACGCCAGCATTCGAATCGGTACCATTAATACCCGCACGCCCCGCTGTAGTCGACAAGCAAGCATCGATTGTTAAGGCCCATGTGATCGATCTTGATTTTTCGCATTGGCGAAAAACTCTGCATGAGGCAGTGCTGTATGCAATCGATCTACGTCGTATCGATGCCAACAAAATGTCCGAGAAGAATCTCAAGGCTAACGTCAAAGCGCTAATTAAGGAACTATTAACCTCTACGTTCACCTTATCCAACAATATCGATACAGAAAGCCTGACAAGGGAAGTACTGGACGAGGCCGTCGGACTAGGACCCTTGGAACCGTTAATCGCCGATGACAGCGTTACCGAAATCCTGGTCAACCGATTCGATGAGATTTAGGTTGAGCGCGGCGGGCGGCTGGAACTATCGACCGCAATTTTACCAGCGACATATTGGTAATGGGCACAATTGAACGTATCGTTACACCACTCGGCCGCCGCATCGATGAAAGTTCGCCGATGGTCGATGCGCGTCTGAAAGATGCGTCCCGTATGAATGCGATTGTGTCGTCGCTTTCACTACGTGGACTAAATTTGACGATTCGTAAATTCTCGCGCCATAAAATGGTCGCAGAAGAATTGATCAAATACGGGTCAATGACCGAGGATATGCGCAATATTCTACGTAGCGTCATCGAGCAACGCCTTAACATTGTCGTCTCTGGTGATACCAGTTCCGGTAAAACCACTTGTCTGAATATGATGTCTGTCTTCGTGCCGAATGACGAACGAATTGTCACCCTCGAGGATGCCGCCGAATTACAGCTTTCTCAATCTAATCTAATATCGCTTGAAAGTCGGCCACCAAACATTGAAGGTAAAGGTCAAATAGCAATTCGCGATCTGGTACGCAATTCGCTACGGATGCGCCCGGATCGGATCATCGTCGGTGACTGTCGCGGCGGTGAAGCGCTCGACATGTTGCAGGCCATGAATACTGGCCATGATGGCCTACACGCTCAACGCCAACTCCCCACGTGATGCGCTAGCGCGTGCTAGTATTGTGTGAGACAGGGATGAATCTACCAGTACGCGCTATCCGCGAGCAAATCTCTTCTGCGGTACATCTGATCATCCAGCTCACCCGATATTCTTGCGGCGTGCGTAAAGTCACAGCAATCACCGAGGTGGTCGGGACTGAATCAGAAACCATTCAACTTCAGGATGTCTTTACATTTCATCGCAAAGGATTGGACCGGGAAGGTGAGACCTGTGACGAATTTCGTTGTTCCAGCATGATGCCAGCATTTATCAAGGGAATGAATAATGAATAATTCGAGTCTTATGTTTTCAGCCATCGTATTTGTGCTGGTAGTATTTGTCGGCTTGTCGTTGGTGAACACAAAAAGTCACTTCCTCAAGCTGCTGTATGACATCCATATGCAATATCTGGAACGCATCAAAGAATGGATCAGCCTGAACGATGGCCGCATCTATTTAGTGCTATTTGCCCAGATCGTGGGAGCGGTACTGCTGACGGTAGTAGCCTATTTTGTAATACGCAATATCTTACTGATCGGCTACTTCATTTTTAAAGCACCGCTATGGATTAATGATTATAAACGTAAGCGTTGCCTACATATATTGAGTATGGATTACCGACGGCGCTAGCATTGATTGCATCAAAAATGATGGCTGGTGTATCGCTCAGTACCGCCATGCAATCCTACGCTAAGGAAAATAGCTCGCCACTGGCAAGCGAGTTTGCACATGTGATCCGTTTACAGAAGGTTGGCATCGATTTTGAGACCGCGATAGAAGAAGTTGGCAAGCGCATCGATTTGATCGATTTTCAGTTATTGGTCATGATTTTCCGTATTTCCAAATCAGTCGGCGGCAATCTATCAGAAATTTTGATGCGCCTGTCAAATACGATTCAGTAAAAGATTACGATTGAGGGGAAAATCAAGTCATTTAACGGCACAGGGAAAGATGCAGAGCTGATTCATGATCTGTTTGCCAGCGCTAGTGGGGTTTGTGCTGTATTTTATTCAGCTGGACGAAATGAGGCAACTGGTGACGACCTTCTACGGCGAGATCGTGTTGTTGATCTGCTTGGCCATAGCCTACATCGGCCATAAGATGATTCAAAAAATTCTTGCAATCGATGTGTAATCACTACTCTCGATGGATCAACCGGTCAATATCTTAGCAGCTTTGCAGGATTTGTCATCAGCAGCCATCTGGACGGATAAATAGCGAAAAAGCCAGAACTTAATTAGTTAGAACTTACGCAAAATTGTCTTAGCAACGGGCTTACCAACCTGCCCACGAAGAAAATACACTATTACGGTTAGGAGAGCACAATGCTGCTGGTGTAATTTTGCGTAAATCCTATTAGTAAATGAAGATTTTAAGCAGCGCATACCCCCGGTTACGGTTGCAAAGTAAGACTCTGAATAGGTTCTTAGGTATTTAATACTCATCAAAGGAGAATGGTATAAACAGTTCAATTTATCTTTACAGCGCAATCATATTGACCTTCGGCAGCCTCAGCGTATTGTGATTTTATATCTCCAAACTGCTGGAAAATGCCAAGATCAATAAGTTTCGCCCGATTATGGATCCACTACCACCGTTACTTAAAAAAGTATGGAGAGGAGTTTTATTTTTCGATTTTTATTTCGGCACCTATCTTTCAGAAGCCAGATTACTTAAGCGCAAACAGAAGCTGAATGTCGCTGGCCTAGAATACTTTATGACAACCCCACGAAACTTGCGCTGTGCAATTTTTTCGCTGGCGATTGCCCTATTTCTCGGTGTTCTAGTTAGTTTTTTGGCGTTTGGAATCAGCTATAAAGTGTTGTACGTATTCAGTGTTCTTGGGCTAATTGGCTGGTTGTATAGATTGCCCTGGATCAAAGGCCAGCAAAAGCGCCGCAATCTGGAGATTTCTCGCTACTTTCCATCCTTCGTCAATATTGTCACGCTTTGCTGCGAATGTGGTCTGACACTCAATACCGCCATCATGAATTTTTGCGAACGTGGATCACCTTGTATTTTGCGACAGGAAATAGAACGTGTGGTGCGTGACATGAAAACCGGCGCCGGGCGTGTCGAAGCGCTAGAAAAATTTGCCCAACGCACTCGCAATCTTGATATCAAGCGCTTCGTCGGGATTGTTCTGGAGTGCGAAAAACTAGGTGTCCGGCTCGGACCAACGTTGCGAAAATTCTCTGAACAAAAACGTACCGAACACTTTCAGTGCACCGAAAAACTGGCAATGGAAGCCCCAATGAAAATGATAGCGCCGTTGATTTTGTGCATGTTTCCGATCACCTTTATCATTATCGCTTTCCCCATCGTCATAACTATCCTAATAAATTTCAAATAAGCGATATGGAACTTGCACGGCACTCTCATCATGTTAAGTATCACCCTCTACACGACAATTCTGCTAGTGCGGCAGACAGATAATTACCTATCAATTAAGCATCCCTAATGCACCGTTTTTATTCACCCAAATCTAACATCTTTAACATGAAAAATATCGAGGCGCTTATCCTGATGCTCATTCTCTCCTCCTATAGTTGTGGCTAAGCTGCAACGGTGATCCATCCTGGTTCATGCGCTTGCAGTTACATTTGTTACCGGCGCAGTTGCCGCCTGCAATCGACTACACCCTCGATTCAACTTTTGATATTTCGATCCTATGAAAATTGATATTCTTGTGCCCCGTCATTTTTGGCAACTCGCTGTTGGTTTGCTTGGAAAACGTGCACTGAGCGACCGCCAAGGTTTATTGATTGTGCCCTGTCGTAGCATCCACACCTACTTCATGCGGTTTGTCATTGATGTCTATTTATTGACATCGCTGGAAATATTGTTCTTATAGTTACGCAAGTGCATCCGTGGCGCTTGGCTGCAGCTAAAGCAAATTCCTGCCTTGAACTCAGCGCCGAAAATACCGCACGCCTTCGAATGCAGGTTGAACAATGTCTGCCACAGCTTTCGCAACCGTTATCCGCAAAAATTATCCAACTCGGTTTAGATTAGCGCGTTTTTCTGGATAGGCGCAAGGCTTCGCGCATTGCTGTAGACACCCTCCCACACAAAAAAATACGTCAATCTGGTTGTGGTTCTTCTTCTATTTTTTCAAAAATCCCACCATCCGGTTTGTCGCCCCCTAAAAGAGCACTTTGTTTCTCCGGCATCAAATAATCATAGGCGACCGTGTCGATTGGCAAATTCAGATCGGTCAAAATATGCAATGCAGAAAGCACCTAGAGCACAGGTAAATCCGCTATCGATGCCAATCATACGGATGCAGATCAAGTTCTCCCGGACCGCTCCATCCCCCCTTGATCTTAATATCGGTCAAGCTATACTGAACAATTTCGCAAATTCGTGGCTTACCGTCGACATGCGGAATAGTTTTCAGTAAAAAATTCGGCGCTTCCAGAGATTCTTTGATATTGTCGTTATCCAGTGCTTTATGCTTATATCCCATGGTTCCGATAGCAATCTGAGTATCGCTATAAGACAGCATACCAACCATCGTGTCCTTATGCACTTTAAGGTTTGGCTCCCCCATTTTCATCACTGTTTTCTAGTTGTCAACCTTCGTTGTTACGCTATTTTTATTCTCTGTCGGTATATCTTTATGTATTATTTTTTAACAAGAGGATTGGTCCACGGGCCGGTAATCTCATACTCATGCGTAAATACGCGCATCAACGGCTCACGTAAAAATAATTGTGCCAAAAACGTGCCGATACCAACCACAGGATTAATCGGCAGCACCACCAGCGAGGCCGCACCGGAATTAATTTCCGGCAACACGGTAACCTCTAAATGCTGTGTTTCCTGCGCGATATCAGTACTACCACTCATCAAGACAGTTGCCGCAACGCTACGCATTCTGAAGTTATCGGTGGTGACCTTACCCTGCGCAATAGTAGCGGTACCAACGACGTTATCAAACGTAAAACACGTTGAAAACACATCACGAAAATCCCGTGTCAAACGCCGCGGTAACGATTGTAAACTCAGCACACCGAGCAACTTGGCAGCACCGGCATCCACTTTTAGAAACTGGCCTTCTTGCATGTCAAGATTAAATTGATCAGACAGAGAAGGAATATTAGTTGAAAATGGCAAACCTTTCCAATTAATATCGCCATCCATATGCCCTTTTGCAATACGTAGCACGTGCGTAAATCTAAAACGTTCTAACAATTTTCCCGCGTCGTTAACGTCTAAAGCGTAGGTCAGATTAGTAACATTGTTGTCATCGACAGTGGTCCATTTTCCAGCTGCTTTTAACTCTGCATCAGGGTTCCGAATCGACAATTTTCGTATACACCATTCGTTGCCGACATCGGCACGGACATTGTCGGCGACCAACTCCAGCCGCCCAAGCTTCTTGCCCATCAGCTAAAAATCTTCAGCAACAATGTCGAGGTTCGGTATTTCGGTCGGAGCATCTTTACTTTCCAATATTTCTTTTACGTCCGTGGTCTTGTTTTCTGGAATGATTGATGAGGATAGGCGTGCCGTCACTTTGCCAAGTCCATGTCCCGCCGTCATCTTGTTCCACGTCACGTACTCGGCTATCTGGGTCGCGTCGATGTTCGCCTGCCAGACATTTTTTTGATGAGCAGCGCCGAGCACGACATTGTTCAACTTTTGGCCCATCAAAATAAGTTCATTCGTACGCACTGCTACCAACTCTGGTACAACGTACTGCGCAATGCCAGCAAACTGATGCGCCTCTTGGACCGTGCCAGTCTAACTAGTGACCGCATCGTTGGCGTATGCACACCGCGATACCACCGCGCAATACTTTTCATTCAGCGCTTTTTTCAATGGATTTCTGACGTTGAGAGCCGGCCGTAAGCACTGTGCCTAGCGACATACGGATCTCATTACGCAAGAGTAATGGATCGTCGGACAACACCCCAACCCATTCAAATTTTAGTGGCAGGATTTCATTCGCGGCCTCACGTAACGGCGTGAGGAAATTTAAAGCGATTCCTCGCAAGCTTGAATTTATGAGTAGTTTAGTTTGATTATCGCGTATCGTTAATGTTGCGTTATAGCGAATACTGCCCCTGGCATGCTTTAAAATACTGTGTGCATTCGAAATAAGATAAGCGGCTCTGATGCTACCCAATGTTGCACTGCCGTCAATCTTGATATTACTCTGACTATTAGACTGCGTACCGCCACTGACTTGTACCGGGCCGCCAAGTAAATGACCTATGATACCTTCTAGATTAAATCCTTTTTGGTTGAATTCAAGTTTGCCGCTGACGCTTTGCAGAGGAGGAATAATCTTTTGCAAGATCATATCGTTGTTCAAAAACTGTAACACGTCATTGACCTTGGAGTCGCCTGCGTGCAATAAGGGAATGTGTAGGGCGAGTTGCAATTTCGCACTTCCCTTACCCTCATCTTTGGTAAGATTGCCAATCCAATGATCTACCGGACTATTTTTGGTGAACGTCAGAAAATCATTCAGCAGACCGACACCTTTACCATCGATATTTAGCATATCGTCATGCCACAACAAATCCAGCACGGTGGCCACCACGTTGGTCAACGCTAAATGAAAAGTTTTGGCAATATATGCCTTGATTTGCAAATGGCTACGGTCCACCGTGATAGTGCCGTTCCGAAATAGTCTGGATTATATTCCATCGTGCCGTTTTCAATTTTTCCAAACACCTTAAAAGCACCTTTCTCTTTCGCAGTTGGATCATTCACCACTGTATTAAAGAGAAATTGAGCAAGATCACCTTTTAATTTAATCGTCACATCGCGAGCTTTGCCACCCTTTAATGCACCGACCAACCAGTCACGCAGATGCTCTGGAGTATGCAGTGGCAAATAATTGTCGATCTTGTTTATTTGAAATTCCCCGATGTTTGCCGTCATATCAATCATGCCAAGCCCGGCACCAGAATGATAATCTAGGGGCAGCAAATGACTGCCGGATAGGGAGCCAACCAGACCGTCCTGGACAAAGTTCATGCTGGCAATTTTGTAGTAACAGATTTTTTCCATGTGATTGTAGTGGAGCTCTTTAGTGTGACTGTGTGGATTTTTCTGCCATAGCATCCTGAAAATGCCAACTTGCTTGCACATTCAGACGATCAAACAGCAATATCGGTTGCACAAAATAGCCCGGCAATGTCACTGTCATTTTTTCTGCTGCCAGACGTAACGTGCCGCCTGATTGGCTGGTGTCGATACTGCCAGT
The DNA here is from genome assembly GCA_014377145.1 of Glaciimonas sp. The sequence continues at coordinate 8,045 of JACMQE010000137.1, forward strand.
CACATTCTCGGACACCAGGAATCGCGGGCATTGCCAACTGCGCTGGCATAGATGCGGTTTTGAGCTGTGCAGCGCGCGGCAGTTGCGCAGGTTCAGTGTCAATCTTTTAAATTGGCCTCTGGCCTGATACGTAACCAGCGATGGGTATGCGCCCTGCCACTGTGCGGAAAAATCCTGTAACTTACCAAGCAGAGAAAAATCATCCAGCATTTGAATTTGTGACTTGGTTAGTGACCGGTGTCGGGAAAAATCTCCTAAGGTATGCAGATCGAGATGGTCAGCAGTCAACTTATATTTTTCTAGCTGCTTACCCTTAGCGGGCAAATACGATTCCCTGATAGTAGTACGCGGCAAGGTCAGTCTATCATTGTTTTTGATTGAAAAATCGATCAACGAAAAGTGATGCCCCTTACTGCCGAAGGTTGGGGCTCCGTCTTCTGGCATCGACCCAATCTCTTCACTTGCCGAAATCCTGCCGCTTACTTTGCGCAAGCGCGCCAACCAATCCGATAACTCAAGGTCGGCATTGAAACTACGCACTTTCGCATACTCCAGATCAAGCCATGCACGTACCGAGCCTGTGCCTTGATTAAGCTCTATCGGGTAATCAAAATAAGCTTTCCAGATATTCAAATCAGTATTCTGCAGATTCGCGTACAGTGTTCCTTTCCAGTGGGTAATATCAGCCTTTTTACGTGTACATGCAAAATGGGAAGAATCGGCGCGAACATCGATCGGTGTCGCAAACTTTGCTGGCGGGATCGCCTGTATCGACAACAGGTGGTGGCGCCAGTGATTGCGCAGCACCCCGTTCACATTGTTAATACCAGTTTTGGTGCTGCCCGTAATTTATCGGTCCAGCGGATGCTGCCCTGACGGATCACAATTTGATGTTGTCCGAACACCCATTCAGCACCGCCTTCGCCGTTATGGGTATTCCAGCGACAAACAGGTTACCTTGCGCATCCCTCTCTATCTGTAGATTCGACCGATAATTTCAAGCGTATCTAGACGCAACGTCTCCAGCAATACCGAGCGCCAGGATATATTGGCGGCAACCTCTGGAAAACGCAACGCTAGCACATTTTTTGTCGTGTGCCAGAAGATTAGTCAACGTCAGCTTGGGTTGAAATCTTTCCCAGGTTGCGGCAATGGCACCAAGGGTGATGGGCGTGCCGAAGATACTACTGGCAAACTGTTCGACGTTACTTTTATAGAGGTTGATGTTTGGTAACCCCACGTAACGCAGGGTCAAAAACATACCGTAAAACAGAAAGTATGCGACTACCAATGCCTTAAAGGCAAACCCAACTACATGATGGATCAGCCGATTGATGTGATTTTATACGCCCGCGATCTGAGGCCACAAAAGTCTGAGGCGCGGGAACGTAATACGGCTTTCAGTTGGCGGATATTTTTGTTGCTCTAGAGACATTAAATCAATATATAAATTAGTGATTCATAAACATAAAGCGCAAAAAAATTGAAAAACACAAAAATCGCTCCTTGTTTCTGCAAAGAAGTGCCCCTCCGCCTATAAATAAATCCAATTAGGGCTTATTAATTTCTAGAACTTAGCACCATGTTCGCATGGATAGTCACTGAAAACGTTCTAACCCCGTAAAACTCGTTTAAAACCGCGTTGAGACTGTATTAAAACTCCGAGGCGACGCAATTGATCAGTATTAATCACCCACAAGTCAGCAATAATCCGTTGTGCATATGTAAATACGTATTCAGGTACTTATTCCACTCCATTTTTATGACGCCCAAAAGCCTTGACTACATCCCTCATTAGCACCACCGCAAGATCACATTTTTATACCCGTTGGGTCAACGCAGAAGCCAGTCGTACAGAAAAAATTGCTGATTCATCACAATTACCCTTAATTGGGTCGCCATTTGTAAAGCTATTACAAAATGAAACCGATGCTGGTATGCCATTGCCCCCGCGATGCGGCGCTTACGAAATTTGATTATTTGTATGCTGATTAAGCGTGACTTAAGCGGCGTGGCCGATTTAGAGGAAGTCGTCAGTACCATGACGGGCTTTGCCGATTTTGTGGAGACCCCCCCCCATCTGGCCAGCATTATGGGCGAAATGATTGGGTTACACGGCACACCAATCGGTGAGGAGTCCGGTCTGCCGCAAGAACTGATCGTCTTGGGCATGGACAAACTGGGTGGCGGTGAGCTGAATATGTCGTCGGATATCGATTTAATTTTTGTGTATGCTGAAGATGGCGATACCAAGACTGACAATGCGGAACAACGATCACTCTCAAATCATGAATTCTTTGTGCGCCTTGGCAAAAAGCTGATTGCCGC
>JACMQE010000138.1 GCA_014377145.1 Glaciimonas sp.
TGCTGCAGCGTTGCGCGGTTCTGAAATCGGTGCCGAAATAGTACTTAAAGCCACTAAGGTTGACGGTGTTTATAGCATGGATCCTCAGAAAGACCCCAATGCGACACGCTATTCAACGATCTCATTTGATGAGGTCATTGCAAAGCGTCTACAAGTGATGGACGCTACCGCATTCGCCTTGTGCCGGGATCAGAAATTACCTATTAAGGTCTTTTCAATCAATAAGCCAGGTGCGTTATTAAGCGTGATTTTGGGTGAAGATGAAGGTACATTGGTACACGTCTAAGTCGGAGAGTAGAAGTTTATGATTCATTTCTAGCGGTAGTGGAATATAAATAAATCTGCTGAGCACCCACCGCGACATTCATAATCACAAAATGAGGGGCGGGTGGTGCGCCAGGTGGTGGGTAGTTTTAAAATAGATTGTTCAAGATTAAAGTTTAAGAATAGGAGAGCAGCATGAGTATTGCTGACGTTAAAACAAATACCGAACTGAGAATGCAGAAGTCGCTTGAGACTTTGCGTACAGATCTTGCTAAAGTTCGTACAGGTCGTGCCCATATAGGGATTTTAGACCACGTTCATGTTGAATATTACGGTAGTCCAACTGCATTGAGCCAAGTTGCCAACGTAACCTTGATTGATGCGCGTACTATAGGTGTCCAACCGTTCGAAAAGAAAATGTTCGCTGTAGTTGAAAAAGCCATTCGGGAAGCGGATCTTGGTTTAAATCCATCGACGCAAGGTGAAATCATCCGGGTCCCAACACCCCTGCTGACCGAAGAGCGGCGAAAAGAAATGGTCAAGTTGGTAAAAAGTGAAGCCGAAGATGCAAAAATCGCTATCCGGAACATTCGTCGTGACGCTAATGAGGGCTTGAAAAAGCTCGTCAAGGACAAAGAGTGTTCTGATGATGACGAGCGCCGTGCCCAAGATGATATCCAGAAATTAACCGACAAGGCTGTATCAGATGTTGATAAACAGGCCATAGATAAAGAAAAAGAAATTTTGACGGTATAAAGCATCACTTTCTGTCTGAGAGCCTGGTGCAAGTTTTCACAATATGCAGCAGGTTCTGATTAATAATTCTTATTTCAATTTTCATGACTCATTCAAGTTCGACGCTATCACTGCCGAGAAACTCGGCAGTGCCCCGCCATATTGCAATCATTATGGATGGCAATGGGCGCTGGGCGACACGACGGTTTCTTCCTCGTTTTGCTGGCCACGCAAAAGGTGTTGATGCCGTGCGTAACGTTGTTGAGGCCTGTGTTGTGCGTGGAGTTGAATATATGACTTTGTTCGCCTTCAGTTCTGAAAACTGGCGGCGACCGGAAGAAGAAGTGTCTTTGCTGATGCGTCTTTTTGTCACCGCATTGGAAAGAGAAGTGGGGAAAATGCATAGTAATGGCATTTGCCTCAGAGTGATTGGCGATCTCAGCCGTTTCGATGCAAAATTACAGGAAATGATCGTTAATGCAGAGTGTAAAACTGCAAATAATACAAATTTAACATTGACGATTTGTGCTAATTACGGCGGCCGATGGGATGTTATGCAAGCGGTTCAAAAAATGTTCGTGGAAAGTGGTGGCGTATTTGATGCCAGCTTGAGATTTACAGAAGATCAATTAGCAAAGCACTTGGCAATGGCTTACGCGCCAGAGCCTGATTTGTTTATTCGTACAGGTGGTGAGCAGCGAATTTCTAATTTTTTAATATGGCAACTCGCATATAGCGAGCTCTATTTTACTGATACCTACTGGCCCGATTTTAACGCTGTTGAACTGGATAAAGCGATCGCTTCTTACCAGCAGCGTGAGCGCCGTTTTGGACGAACCAGTGAACAGTTGGCAAAGCAAAAAAAGGCGTCATGATGTTAAAAACGCGTGTTATCACAGCATTGCTATTATTGGCAGTAATGCTGCCAATTCTTTATTTTAATCATTTCCCGGCGTTCGTTTTCGTTAATGTGCTTTTTTTTACAGCCGCTATATGGGAATGCGCCCGTGTTTTCGGTGTTGTTGGTAATCGTGCATTGGCGTGCGCGTTCGCCGCCATGGCTTTATTGATTTTGACCGTGGTCAAAGGTGGTGGTGCAAATATAGGCTTTCTGTTTACGCTCTGCGTAGGGCTTTGGTGTTTGTGTTTTATCCCATCACTGGCATTCGGTTTGCCACCGCTCAAGAATATTGGTAACGGTATCGTTGGGCTTACCTACGCTATCTCGATATTTGGTTGTTTTCTTGCTATTTTAGGATTGTTCCTGCATTCTCCGCTTTATTTGTTTTCGGTGATGACCATTGTCTGGACGGCAGATATTGGTGCTTATTTTTGTGGTAAGGCTTTTGGGACGCGCAAATTGGCACCCTCAATTTCTCCCGGTAAATCTTGGGAAGGTGTAATCGGGGGGTGGTTATTGGTATTGATGATCACCAGTATTATTTGTGTAACTCCTGCCGCTATACCCTTGTCAGATACCTTTCCAGTGCAGCTTTTTAACGTTTTGGGTTGGCCCGGACTGTTTGGTGTTATGACGGTCTTAGTCATAGCAAGTGTGATTGGCGATTTATTTGAGTCCTTACTTAAGCGCCGTGCCGGTATCAAAGACAGCAGTCAATTGTTACCAGGACATGGGGGTGTATTAGATCGGATCGACGCGCTTATTCCAGTACTTCCGTTAGTGGCGCTATTAGGTTTCTGGTTTTAAGGTCGCTGATGCAAAATATAACTGTTCTGGGTTCCACCGGCTCAATAGGGATTTCCACTCTCGATGTATTAGCGTGTCATCCTGAGCGCTATACTGTTTATGCATTGACCGCACATACACGAATTCAGCAATTGGCGGAGCAGTGCGAACAATTTAAGCCTAGGGTTGCAGTAGTAGGTAGTGCGTGTTCCGCAACCAAATTGTCGCGATTGCTGCGGGCAAAAGGATTGAAAACCGAAGTTGCTTACGGCGAACAGGCATTGTGCGAAGTCGCGAGTGCCGTGAGTTGCCATACAGTAATGGCCGCGATTGTTGGTGCAGCAGGATTGGCACCCTCATTGGCGGCGGCGTATTCAGGCAAAAAAATCCTTTTAGCGAACAAAGAAGCGCTCGTCATGTCTGGGCAGTTATTCGTTGATGCGATTTGCAGTAGTGGTGCCACGCTTTTGCCGATTGACAGCGAACATAATGCGATTTTTCAATGCTTGCCACATGGCTATCAGCGCGATCCGGCAGCCGTCGGCATCGTCAAAATTCTATTGACAGCATCTGGTGGGCCATTTTTGCAGCGGGCGGTAGATACGCTCGATGCTGTCACCCCTGCTGAGGCCGTCGCTCATCCTAACTGGGTGATGGGACGCAAAATTTCAGTTGATTCTGCAACCATGATGAATAAAGGGCTGGAAGTCATTGAGGCGCATTGGTTATTTGGGACGCCTGCTAGTCAAATTGAGGTTGTGATTCATCCCCAAAGTGTGATTCATTCAATGGTTTCTTATGTCGATGGGTCAATTTTGGCGCAGCTGGGCAATCCCGACATGCGCACGCCAATTGCCTATGCGTTAGCATATCCCGAGCGTATCTCCTCTGGGGTTGCACCACTTGACCTTACTGTCATTGGTCAATTGCAGTTTACCAAGCCCGATCTCAATCGCTTTCCCTGTTTAAAACTTGCGTATGATGCACTGTTAGCTGGTGGAAATGCTGCGACGATATTGAACGCAGCGAATGAAGTCGCTGTAGAGGCGTTTCTTGAAGGGAAAATCGGATTTCGAATGATAGACCAATTAATTGCTCGTACCATGGATAAGGTGCCTGTGTTGTCCGCGGTGGCTGACCTTAATTCACTGCTTGAGCAGGATCAACTAGCTCGTCTGGCAGTTCGCACATTTATTTCCTGATGGTTCTTCTACAAACAATATTAGCCTTTTTGGTTGCGCTTGGGTCGCTGGTGATGATCCA
>JACMQE010000009.1 GCA_014377145.1 Glaciimonas sp.
AGCCCAAGCTTCCCAAGTACACCGCAAACGGGCAATAACCGTCCACGCCGGCGTAAGTGCGCCCCACCAGCTCTTTCTTGGTGCCGCCGTTGTCCATTGCAAAGGTATCGAGGTCCACCGGGGTGTAGCCACAGGCCAGAGCGCCAAAGTCAATGGCCTGGCCATTGATGCGGCTGCCCAGCAGCATCTGGTTCATCTTGGGCGCCAGCTCAAACCAGGCGGCGGCGTGGGTATCCATGCGCTGGCCCAGGGTCGGGCTCGATGGCACGGCCGCCAAGCCCAACGCGCGCTTGAAGAAGCCGTTGGTGCGAAAGCCCTCGATGGCGTCAAAGTCGCTTTTGCCCACACACAGCACGGCCAAATAGGATTTGAGGATCTCACTGTTGGCCACGCCCGAGCGTACGGGGAACTTCGGATCGATCAGCGCATTGACGTTGACGCGCTTGAGGTATTTGCCGATGAATGCCAGTCCGGCGTGGGAGCTGAGATCGTAGGGCAGTTTTTTGAAAAGGAAGTCGGTCATGTGCGCGCTCACCTGTTGGGTGACCGACAAATGCACACTAAGTTGTTGATTTCAATAGCGAAATCAGCATATTTTGACTATGTAGCCACGGATTCAGGTCTATGAAAGAGGTCGTTTTAGTCACTGGTGCTTATGGCTTCGTTGGCCGGCATCTTGCTCGTGCGTTAGCGGCGCGTGGCGCACATGTTGTCGGTATTGGTCATGGAAGCTGGGGGAGCGACGAATGGCGTCGCTGGGGTCTGGCCCGTTGGCACACTGCCGATGTCACAGTTGAAACCCTTACAACATATGGGGGCGATCCAGATCTTGTCTTCCACTGCGCTGGAAGCGGGTCGGTGGCGTTTTCAATGGCTCATCCGCAGCAGGACTTGCAGCGGACAGTTGTCAGTACGTTGGCTGTACTTGAGTACCTGCGATTGCATCGCTCCGGTGCTCGGTTGGTAATTCCCTCGAGTGCTGGCGTTTATGGTGTGGCGGCGCGCCTGCCGATATCAACAGATGCCGCGCTGCGGCCTTCCTCCCCGTATGGTGTACACAAAAAGATGGCTGAAGAGCTTTGCCGTTCATATGCCCAGCATTTTGGTATTCGCTCGGCGTTGGTCCGATTGTTCTCTGTGTACGGAATAGGCATCCGTAAACAATTGCTGTGGGATGCTTGCGCAAAACTTAGTCGGGGTGTAGCGAGCTTTGCAGGCACGGGCCTAGAGACGCGAGATTGGTTGCACGTAGAAGATGCAGCCCAATTGATGCTGATCGCTGCTCAACACGCGTCGACTACCTGCCCGGTGGTTAATGGCGGGGAGGGGCAGGCCGTATCGATTTGTGACGTGGTTGAATTAATTGCAACGCGCCTTGGTAACTCTCCTTGCCCTACATTCTCAGGTGAGGTTCGGGCTGGAGACCCGACTCACTATCAGGCTGATGTATCAGGTGCCTTGGCCTGGGGCTGGGTTCAGCGGCATGATAGGGTTCGCGAAATGAACGCCTATGTGGACTGGTACCTAGCAGGTGCAGCGTGACTTCTCCCCGACAATATCAACACGAAAAATTTTTTCATTAAACCATGATCTATGTTGGCTTTATTTTCGCTTTTCAGGATGAAAAATGGCTCGGTGGCATTAACTACTATAAAAACCTCCTCAGAGCGATAAGTTCGCTACCGGATTCCGGCAGGAAGATCGAGCCCATAATCTTTACCGGTTTCAACATAAACAGCGATTTTCTTGCAAAACTTCCACCATTTAAAATTGTTCGTACCCGTCTGCTGGACCGTCTGCACCCTGCCTGGATAGTTAGAAAAATTATTCAGCGAACAACAGGCTGCGACTGGCTTTTTGAAAAAATATTGAATATCCACGGTGTGCAAGTGTTATCGCATCACGAATCGCTCGGGCATCGATCTCGCATATTAACAATCGGCTGGATTTCGGATTTTCAGCATCGGCATCTGCCAGATTTTTTTAGTCAGGAAGAAATCAACCATCGTAATTATGCACATCACGAGCTTTGCGCTGGCTCTGACACAGTGGTGGTGAGTAGTAATAATGCAAAAACCGACATACTTAACTTTATTCCAGAGTCAAGTGCCAAGGTTAGGGTTTTACAGTTCGCCGCTGATGCGAATATCGATATAGCACAACCGGGCATTGCTGACATAGAGGAAAAGTATGGATTTATACAACCTTACTTTCATCTACCCAATCAGTTCTGGATTCATAAAAATCATATCGTTGTAATAAATGCGCTAAAACTACTTAAAGAACGCAATATAGTCGCTACTGTTTTGGTTACAGGTAACACGTCAGATTTTCGTCAGCCTGAACATTTCAATAACCTTGTCAGAAAGGTAAAAGAGTATGGTTTGGAAGACAATTTTAGGATTCTTGGTCTACTCCCGAGCTCGGATCTTCTTGTGATGATGAAAAATGCAGTTGCGTTAATTAATCCATCGCTTTTTGAAGGATGGAGTACAACAGTAGAAGAGGCTAAAATGCTGGGAAAAATAATCATATTATCTGATATAGCCGTACATAAAGAGCAGGCGCCAAAAGGTGGAGTTTTCTTCAGTAAAGATGACCCGGTTCAACTGGCACAACTTATGTCCAGTGTTCTCACTGACTGGCGTGCCGCAGGGGCAAATCACTCGGTCCCAAACGCTGATACAGATGCCAAAGCTGCAATGATCAATTTTGGAAATTCATATCAAGATATCGTTTTGGAGGTGGTTAGGGACGTGGAGTAAATTGCGGACTGAAAACTATTTTTATGAAGATTGATACTACCTTCACCATTCTGACGCTGGCTGTTGTTGCTATCTCGGGAAATCCGGCTGTTTATGTTTTCGGTAGGGAAGTTGCTTATGTTGCTCTTTTTGCAGTTTTTCTGGCACTCTGGCTTTTAAGGTCCGTGAGGCTGACATACAAGGACAAACTTTCCCTTGGGTTTTTTGCGTTGCTGGTTACCGTGCAAATTTCAAGTTTTGGGTTAGTGGCGTTGAAGGCGTCGATAGGTTTTATGATAACTCTTGGTATTGCGTTACTTGCAGTGCGATTAATCCCTGAGTTTCAAAAACGATTTGTGCAGGTCATGTATGCTATTTCACTTGTCAGCTTTCCGTTCTTTATTCCTAGAATATTCGGTGTGGACATGCAGCGCTTGTTTAACTTTATTCGCATACCGCTCGGACCTAACAGCATCGACTTTCATATCGGAGTATTCAATCTAAGAGATGAGTACGATGGCATTATCCGTAATATGAGTATGTTCTGGGAGCCAGGGGCATTCGCCGGATACTTGGTATTGGCGTTGTTGTTTTTAATTCGTGACGGTAAATCAACATTTAGATTATCCAGACAGGGCCTGGTACTTATTGTTGCATTGTTGTCAACGCAATCGACCACTGGTTATTTGACACTTATGGCATTGATAATCTATTATTTGTATAAGTCAGACTGGGCCAAAAGAACAACGGCAAGATTGTTTTTTTTACCTGTTTTAACTCTATGCCTCATTGGAGCGGTTGCCATTGCAATCAATGAGTTCGCTTTTTTAGGCGAGAAGATAAGCATCCAGCTTGAAGAAGCAAGCCGGAAGGATGACTTCAGCAGGCTCAATCGATTTGGTAACTTTCTATACGATGTCGAATGGATCGCCCAAAGGCCAATTTTGGGCTGGAGCGCAACCCCTGAGACCAGAGTTTTGTTGGATCCTGAGGTTGCTGAACTTTTGAGCGGGCAGGGAAACGGACTAACTGGATTTACCGTAAAGTTTGGCTTGTCTGGTTTGCTGGTCTATTTACTTTGTGTATTTTCAAATACTCGGCGCTTGACTGGTTCGCTGCCGTTCTCGCTGTTTACTGTTGGCATTGTGAGCATTCTTTTAAATGGAGAGCAATTTTTGAATTACCCCCTTTTTCTTTCTCTGATCTTTGACACAAGAAATAAGGTGATGCCTTTAACTGGGAGGATAACTCCCGTGGATTATAAAAGGACGAGAATGCCTGTCTGATGAGCGGATATTTTCGGAAGGGTCTTAATGTTACGGTACAGATGTATCGCTTGGTGTTTCTGATAAAATGCTGACAAGTGGTATGTGATGCGCACGTTGATAAATTTCTCAAGGCGGTGTGCATGGTGATTGAGAAGCGTTATCAATTCAAGTTCATTAAAATTGATACAGAGAAAGCATAGTGATGTAATCATGATTGCAAAATACGTTAAGAATCAGGGTGACGAGTAAAACAAGCCGCATATATGTTTTGCAGCGTCTGACTTGTTAGAAATCAATGAAAAAAAGAAATGAAATTTGACTTGATAAATGTGAATGGCCTATCCGATATGGAAAGTTCTTCTGTAGCGACCCTGCGGCTGGCTGTCATCATGACCTGCTTTAACCGAAAGCAGCATACCCTCGAATGCTTGCACGCACTGGCTACAAATACGTCTCTTGAAAAAGTCCAAATGTCTGTTGTACTGGTCGATGACGGAAGCACGGATGGTACGGCTGATGCTGTGCGGGCGGCATTCCCTTGGGTACATGTGGTGATAGGCGACAGCAATCTTTTTTGGTGCCGTGGCATGTATAAGGCCTTTGATATCGCCCTGCAAGGTAACTATGATTATTACCTTTGGCTGAACGACGACACCATGCTTCGACCGGATGCGTTATCGCGTTTGCTTCAGTGTGCGGCCACCGTAGGGCAAAGCAAGGCAGCAATTGTGGTCGGCAGTACGGTAGATGCCGCGACCGGAGCGCTTACCTACGGCGGCGTGGTTCGGTCGTCCCGATTCAGACCTATTACGTTCCAACGGGCGGTGCTTGCTGACGTGCCACAACGCTGCGACTCAATGACTGGCAATATCGTATTAATACCGGCAGCGGTAGCACGTACCGTAGGCAACCTTGATCCCGCATTCGAACATGCCATGGGCGACACTGATTACGCCTTGCGGGCTCGCCAATTGGGCTTCGAAGTATGGGCTGGACCTGGTGTGTTCGGAACTTGCCACCACAATCCGGTTGAGGGAACGTACCTCGACTCAAGTCAACCGATGTCGTTCCGTTGGCGCCAGATGATGAGCCGTAAGGGCTTGCCG
>JACMQE010000139.1 GCA_014377145.1 Glaciimonas sp.
GGATACGTAAAGGAGTACAGGCACGTCGGACGCGTGACGAAGGCCGTGTACGACGTCTTGAAGCGTTGCGTTTGGATCGCAACGCGCGGCGCGATCAGCAAGGACAAGTCAAACTGGATGTATCGGCGGGTGAGCGCTCCGGTAAGATCATTGCCGAGATGACAAATGTGAGCAAAGCTTTTGGTGAAAAAATAATCCTTCGCGATTTCACTGCGACGATTTTGCGTGGTGACAAGGTCGGTTTAATCGGGCACAACGGCGCTGGTAAGACCACCTTGTTGAAACTGATTTTGGGTCAGGATCAACCTGATAATGGTACGGTAAAGCGAGGGACTAAATTGCAGGTCGCGTACTTCGATCAAATGCGTGCGCAATTGGATGATGAAGCCAGTTTGGCAGATACTATTGCTCCTGGTAGTGACTGGGTCGAGATCAATGATCAACGCAAGCATGTCATGACGTATCTGAATGATTTTTTGTTTGCTCCAGAGCGTGCGCGGTCCCCTGTTAAATCGTTGTCGGGTGGTGAGCGTAATCGCCTCTTGCTAGCACGTCTCTTTGCTAAACCTGCGAATGTCTTAGTATTGGATGAGCCGACCAATGATCTGGACATCGATACACTGGAATTACTTGAAGAGTTGCTGGAAGATTACAAGGGAACAGTGTTTTTAGTCAGCCATGATCGGACTTTCCTCGAAAATGTAGTCACCCAAGTGATTGCCGCCGAAGGCGATGGCTTGTGGCGTGAATATGTCGGTGGTTATATTGATTGGGAGCGTGTTCGTCCTAATCCTGGGGCGCCGGCGGCCAAAGTTAAAGTGGAGGCTAAAGCAGAAGCCTTGCAGCCAATAGTAACTAAGCAAAGAAAGCTTAGTTACAAAGAGCAACGTGAAATGGATGATTTACCTTTGCTGATTGCAAAGTTGGAGGCGGAGCAAAAAACCATAACCATACATTTGGCCGACACTGACCTATATGTGAAGAAACCGGATGAAGTGAAATGCTTGAATGCGCGTTTTTCTGAATTAGATAGTTTGTTACTGGGCGCGCTGGAAAAGTGGGAATTAATTGAAGCACGTATTAAAAGCTAAATCGCAAAGCTAAATTCAGTCGTTTAAAGGCTTTCGAGGGTGTAAATAACTCTATGTAATTGTCCGGTTTCCAATAAACGGTTCCAGGCGTTCTTCAAACTGAATAATAAACCGGCTCATAGCAGTTCGTTGATCGCGGATTGGCATATCCACTTTTTTAGCCGATGATTCGACTGCTCAATAAATAACCTTTCGCACCGAATCATCCATGGAAATTATCTTGCACTTATTGTTGTTACGCCGAATCACGCTATTGCGCGATTCAATGGCATTGGTGGTGTAATCACCTTATGCATTTCGGCCGCATAGACAAAGAGCGTATTCACGTTATATTGGCGCTTGTCTGATCGCTTGAACAGCCATCATAACGAAACCCACAACTGGTTTTGCGAACACTGAGACTGATGGCGTAGACGATATAGAGACCTGGTGAAAACCTGATGTAAAAATGCGTTTGTTTCCAGAGCGGCAATCTTTTTAGGGTCAAGAGGCGCGACTTTCATCTTGGAACAGGAAATCATTCCTACAACGACTTAACCTAGCTTCCCGGCTAATGAGATATGCGTTTGAAGTCCCGAAAACGAAATCCCATGAACATTAGTGCACCGAAATAAGTGACACCGCATGCGGCAAGGACCAGGAGCAATGCACCAATGCGAGCTAGAGAACTGGTATGTGCACCGACCCAGTTAAAGTGTTCCCCACTCCATAGCGCAACGCCGGCCATCAATGATAGCGCGCCAAGCAAGCGCATAAAATACAATACCCAGCCTTGTTCCGGTTTGTAAATACCACGGCGAAGCAGGCTACAAAGCAATAGGCCGGCATTCATGCAGGCACCGATACTGATGGATAAGGCTAGACCGGCAACGGCAAAAATGGGAATGAAAATAGAGTTCATCAACTGCGTGGCAATCAACACTGCGAGGGCAATTTTAACGGGTGTTTTGATGTCTTGCTTTGCGTAAAAACCAGGGGCCAATATTTTTACGACAATTAAGCCAATCAAACCAATGCCATAAGCAATCAAAATCTGGCTAGTCATGATGACCGAAATAGCATCGAATTTTCCATGGTAAAACAACGTTGCTGTCAAAGGAATCGAGAGGGTTGCAAGTCCGACCGCTGAAGGCAAAGCTAACAGGAAGGTAAGGCGCAAACCCCAATCCAATATTGAAGAATATTCGCGATGATCCGCGTTAGCGTTGGCTTTGGATAGGCTTGGGAGTAATATCGTGCCAAGTGCGACGCCAAGCAAGGCTGTCGGAAATTCCATTAAGCGGTCGCCATACGATAACCAAGAGACGCTACCAGGCTCTAGACGCGATGCGATATTCGTGTTGATCATCAAACTGATTTGGGCAGCGGATACTGCAAATACGGCCGGGCACATTTTTTTGAGCACGCGTCTTACACCGCTATCGCGTAGACCAACCAAGGGATTCCACATAATGCGCGGTATCATACCGATTTTGCGCAATGCAGGGATCTGAATTGCCACTTGTAAAATACCGCCAACCAATACCGCAAAAGCCATTGCGTAGATCGGTTGAGCAATATAAGGTGCGACAAAAAGTGAGGCGACGATAAATGCAAGATTCAATAGTACTGAAGTGAGCGCCGGTATTTTGAATTCATGCCACGTATTCAGAATTCCCCCAGCCAATGCCACAAACGACATAAAGCCGATATAGGGGAACATAATGCGCGTCATTACTATTGATGCATTAAACGCGCCGGGATCGTTTTGCATCCCAGTTGCTATAAAGTATATGAGCAATGGCGATGCAAGAATGCCGATAATGCAGCTGGTTAGCATCACCCAAACCATTACCGTGGCAACATGATCGACCAGATGTTTAGTCGCATCCTGGCCTTTTTTATTTTTGTACTCTCCCAAAATCGGTACAAAAGCTTGCGAAAAAGCGCCTTCTGCAAACAGTCGGCGTAATAAATTCGGGATGCGGAAGGCAATATTGAAAGCGTCAGTAAAGGCTGATGCACCAAAAGTAGACGCAAATAAAATTTCGCGAATCAGGCCTGCCACACGCGACAACATCGTCATGCCAGAGACGGTGGCAAGCGTTTTATGCAAATTCATAGAGGGGCAAATTATAGCCATTGATGTTAATGGCTCACAGCTTTGTCACAAAGCTGTGAGCCATGTTGATTATGCAGGGGGTCTGTCCTGAGAGAGGTTAGTAGGCAAAAAATGTACACCTTCGTTACTTTTAATTAGGGCGTGTTGACATTTATTTCAATCAAAGTAACGAGGATGTGAGAGCCATGGAGGAAGCAAATCGCGAAGCGCGTTTGTCATAACGTGTAGCGACTCTCCTAAATGGTTTAGTATGCGCAAAAAACTGCTCTACTAC
>JACMQE010000010.1 GCA_014377145.1 Glaciimonas sp.
CTGCGCAGTCATTGTTAAACATGTTGATGCAAAAACCCGTGCTAAAACCGGCATCAATGAATTGCTGCGCGAAGGGTAAACAACTATATCGGCGGGATACCTTTTCTAGTCCCGCCGATTTTTTCAATCTGCAGAACATTGACTTTCATAAATAAGTCTAACTATCCGATTTAGTAATCAATTATGTATTGTTGTTTCTACTTCCATTTTTTGAGGAGCCGTCATGGCAATGGATCGCTTGTTTCACGTTATGCGGGAAAGGGGTGTTTCGGATATGTTCCTGACCATTAATTCCGCGATTTATCTCAAGATCAAAGAAAGTCTAATTCCGATCGATCAACAAAAGATCGATAAATCCACCATCCAGACGTTGCTCGAAGAAGTTGTACCAGACTCAAAGCTGCTACAGTTAACACGTGACAACGAGCTGAACATGGGCTTATCGACCAGTGGCGTTGGCAGTTTTTGGCTATCAGTATCCAAGCAACGCGGCAGTATTTCCGCATTCATTCGTTATGTCTCATTCGAGACACCTCCCTCCATTTGAAAAACTGGGTTTACCGCCAGTCTTAATGGAGCTGATTACACGTAAGCGCGGCTTAATGCTATTTGTGGAGGCAAGTAGATTAGGTAAGTCGACTACCATTGCATTGATGCTTAAACATCCCAACAAAACACACAATGGGCATATTCTTACGCTAGAAGACCCGATTGAATTTTTATTTAAGAGCTCTATTGTCAATCAACGTGAACTCGGAACGGATACTGACAATCTTGACATTGCTCTGAAAAATGCATTGCGGCAAGCGCTCGATTGCATTTTTATCGGCGAAATTCGGGATAGAGGGACCATGAAAGCAGCCCTCACCTATGCCCAGTCTGGTCATTTGGTCGTCCCCCCGCTGCACGCGAATAATAGTTGTCGAGCGCTAAATCGCGTTATTAGCTTTTTTCCGTTAGAAAATTGGCCAATGCTGCTAGAGGATTTTGCCTCGATCTTAACTGCCATCGTCTCGCAACGGCTGATAAGCACTACCCCTGACAAACGTACACCAGCATTCGAGATTATGTTAAATACCCACCATATCTCTGAACTGATGGAGGAAGGAAAAATCAGTCATATTAAAGAAACGATAGAAAAGAGCTTAGCACCCGATTCGCAGGCTTCTGGACAGGCGCTGATGAAGATGATCGAGACAGGTGTCATTACACAAGAAGAAGCGTTATCGCAAGCTGATTCGCCTATTAATTTATACTGGTTGTTCAATAACGAAGCTCCGATGACGGAAAAAATGATTTTATACCGGCGCCAGAGAAAAGCGGAGGTGCAACCTTCACGGAGTTCACACGTAATCTATAATTTAGAATAATTTTGCGTCAACTTGGTCGGCTAACAAAAGACCAATTTGCACCTTTAATCCGATCTTGCCAGCCAAAAAAAGCGTCGTAAAAATGAGTTATGCCGTCTACTACCGATTAGCAGTTCAGGTTCATCTTTCTCGATCCTAAGAAGTAGCGGAACATAAGCAAAGAGTAGATTATTTTTATAGCAGGTGGTAACTCTATGCCAAAGTAATGTACGGCCTAGTTACACAGATGTGTTTTTCAGGATAACGGTGTTTTACCCGACTGCTGAAGTGTCCAAACTCAAGCGGAACGCGCTGCCCATAAGTGTATTGGACAAGTCGCTTTTTCGGACTTACCATCAAAAATCTCTTAATAGGGCAACAACGGACGTTGCGACGGTTTCGGGCAAGCTACGAAATGGTGAGGAGGATACTTTCACGGATTGGTCAGGAGTGCCCTTAAACAGGTCTTTTCTAATCTGTACGGCATCCGGCACGACTAAACAAGACACGAAGCGCTGTTGCAGCGCTGCAGCCATCCGCGTATCCCACTCAACCACCACCAACATTGTATCTGGAAACGCATCACGCAAATACCGCGTAACTGCCCCTGTGTCGGCGCTTAACTCGATGATGTGTTGTGCGCCGTGCGCATACTGACACAGCGCTTTGGCCAAGACTATTGACGATGGCGCAATAGCCCCACCAAGGTGGGGGCTTTCAGGTAACTAAGAAAATTTTTTAGGCTCAAATTGAGGCTTTTATAAAGTTTAGTTGGAAATGCAGAAAGAGTGGAAGTTTATATGGCCACGCCGCTTGTAAGACGAAAATCATCGAGTTCGAGCACAGTCGATATTCGTGAGTTCAATTTTTATTGAATTAAGTAGGCGCAACCTGTGTAACTGAATCGTTATAGATCGCGCTCTGAACCTCAATTGTATAGTTATAGCATATTAATGCCAACGCTACGCTATTTTGCCTCACGCGCACATTTCTTTGCGCCAACAGCAAGACGTTACAATTATAGGCACTGTAGAATTGACGATGAGGGAACCCCAGTTCAGTATCTGGATTAATTTCAGGCTGACCGCAATTCGCATTTATTTTTCGACCTTCTAGTCAAAAAAATCATACGCAACCGTCCTGGCGATCGTCAAACGGGCACTGACAAGTATCCGTGCGCGTTTTCCAAATACACAAATTCTGGTGCGCGACAATGATAACTTCAGCACGCCGGAATTGATAAACATGATCGACCCCATACCGCATACGGATTGCATCTTTGTTTGACCTGCCATGCAGCGCGCCTGTGAATTTTGGGCCAATATGCAAACACAGACGTCATACTGGATTCTGTACGCGCATTTTCAACATTTCTTGCCATTGTACTTTTTGTGAGTCATTCACGGTAGTAAAATACACTTCATCAATTCAGGAGGCAGTGAATTCTCTCAACTGCAGCTATGCTATTCTCCAAACCACACCATGTTATCCTCAGAAAACACTCTGGTCAAAAGCTTCTATTTACGTAAATCCTTGATTTTATTATGACAATTATCATCTATGGCATCCCCAATTGCGACAAAGTCAAAAAAGCCCGCGCCTGGCTTGAAGATCAAGAAATCGCTTACACATTTCATAATTTCAAAAAAGAGGGCGTCATCTTAGCGCTAATCAATACCTGGCTGGCTGATATTACCTGGGATGTCCTAGTGAATCGCAAAGGCACTATTTGGCGCAACCTATCCGAGCAACGGCGTGCCAGCATTACCGATAGCGTCAGCGCTACGCCATTGATGATGGAATTTCCTTCGGTCATTAAACGACCGGTGTTATTTACCGGAAAAAATACTTACGTTGGTTTTTCCGACGCGCTTTATCAACAAATTTTTAACCAATAATTATGTCAAACAACACCGTTAGTAAAACTCTCACACTTACCGAAGAACTGATTTCTCTTTCGTCCGTCACACCCCTGGACAAAGGTTGTCAGGCACGGTTGATTGCACGGCTCTCTCCGCTTGGTTTTATCTGCGAGACGATTCAGTCCGGCGAAGTCACGAATTTATGGGCCCGAAAAGGCACCGTACCACCAATGCTGGTTTTTGCTGGTCATACCGACGTCGTGCCAACCGGTCCCTCCGAAGAATGGGAAACTGACCCCTTTTTGCCCAGTCATCGTGATGGAAAACTCTATGGTCGCGGTGCTGCTGACATGAAAACCTCGATTGCCGCGATGGTGGTAGCAGTGGAAGAGTTTACCCAAGCGAATCCCGACCATGCAGGATCGATCGCATTTTTGATTACCAGCGACGAAGAAGGCCCTTCTACCGACGGTACAGTGGTGGTCTGTCAAAAGTTAAAAGAGCGCCACGTGCATTTGGATTACTGCATTGTCGGTGAGCCGACTTCCATTGGTGAGCTTGGCGATATGATCAAAAATGGTCGGCGTGGGACGATGTCTGGAAAGCTCATCGTAAAAGGCGTGCAAGGCCACATCGCTTACCCACACCTAGCCAAAAATCCGATACATCTGGCAGTTCCAGCTTTGACCGAGCTGGCAGCGCAGA
>JACMQE010000140.1 GCA_014377145.1 Glaciimonas sp.
AATTTCTACATACTCGTACAATCTAGCGGTCTTTATTAACCGCTGTCATAATAACGAGGATAAGCAAAAACTATCAATGGAAAACGGCTTACTAACCTAAATTTTATTTCGTCATCGCAGTTAGGAAGAGTACGAAGGCAAAAAAACTCGTGAACCGATTCACGGGGAGGGGGATTTATTGAGTTGACAACCACAACAAAAAAATTAAATCAGTTTCGACTAACATCAAAGCAGCTTCTCTGACATTAGTCATTGTAGACGTTAAAATGGGGTACGATGAGTGATACGGTATGTAAAATGCTTAATCCAAATTAACCTGCCCTAGCCCTTTAGGCATTGGAAATATTACATTCTCTTCAACGCCCTCCAAAGGACGTACACTTTTAGTACCGTACTCCTTTAGTCGATCAATCACAGCCTGGACCAATATTTCCGGTGCCGAAGCGCCAGCGGTTAAGCCAATACACGGCCGATTCAGCAGCCATGCTGAATCGATTTGCGAGGCATTATCGACCATGTACGCTACCTTCCCCATTTTCTCAGCTACTTCGCGCAACCGATTGGAATTAGAGCTATTTGGGCTACCCACAACGATCACCACATCTACCTGCGGCGCCATAAACTTGACCGCTTGCTGGCGATTCGTCGTAGCGTAGCAAATATCTCCCTTTTTCGGCTCGGTAATGCTGGGATATTTATGCTTCAAGGCAGCGATCACGTCGGCAGTATCATCTACGGATAAGGTCGTCTGAGACACATAAGACAACATTTCTGGATTTGTAACTTGTAAGTTCTCAACGTCGGCAACGGTTTCCACCAAATGCATGCCGTGCTCTGTTTGACCCATGGTTCCTTCGACTTCTGGATGACCGTCGTGACCAATCATGATAATTTCACGACCTTCCCGGCGCATTTTCGCGACTTCAATGTGCACCTTCGTCACTAACGGGCAGGTTGCATCAAATACCTTCAGCCCGCGCTCCTCTGCCTCAGCTTGAACCGCTTTTGAAATGCCATGCGCAGAAAAAATAACCGTATTTCCGGTCGGAACATCTGATAGTTCTTCGATAAACACAGCACCTTTTTCACATAGATCGGCAACTACATAGGCGTTATGCACAATTTCATGGCGTACATAAATCGGTGCGCCGAACTGTATTAGTGCACGCTCAACAATTTCAATCGCACGATCAACGCCAGCGCAAAATCCACGCGGCTGCGCCAATAAAATTTCTTTATTCATTATTTATATTCGCATCTATCTTTAAGTGGAGTGCAATTTTAACAAGACTGCACCAAAACCTTAAATCTGTAGTTTCTTACAAAATACCGATGATTTTTACTTCAAACTGTACCTTTTGGCCGGCTAGAGGATGGTTGAAATCGAACAAGGCGCTGTGTTCATCAAACTCATGTAAGACACCTGCGAATTGCCCACCACCGGGTGCAGCGAATTCGACGACATCACCGATCCGATACTCCACTCCCAACTGCGAATTTTTCTTAAGTGTAGTGCGCGAAACACAATGCATTAGATCAGAATTACGCGGACCAAAAGCTTGCTCTGGCGACAATGCAAATGTTTTGTGTGCCCCTTCCGGCAAACCAAGTAAGCAGATTTCAAGAAATGGCGCTAATTGCCCTGTCCCAAACTGTAGGGTTGCGGGAGAGTCCTTAAAAGTGCTAACAATATCGTCGCCAGTCTGCGAAGCCAAACGGTAGTGCAGAGTCAGATAAGAAGCTTCAGTAATAATTGGCAAGGAGTAATTAGACATGTAAGACAGTACGAAACGACAGCTAGGCGCCGGAAACTCATATTGTAAGGCACGTTCAGAAAAAAGGCCTCCATTGCCAATATTTTCACGGCGTTCATTGAAATAACATCCAAGATTTTTAGCGGAATGTTTTGTGTTAGGCAACTAACGCCGACCCAACTTCACCTCCACGAGAAAAAACCATGGCAATTAAAGATTGGCCTCTTGACCAGCCACCACGCGAGCGTTTGATTCGGCTCGGACCGGAAGCGCTTGCTGATGCAGAATTGCTGGCAGTATTTCTCAGATTAGACGTTTCCGTGAAAAGCGCCGTTGATCTTGGACGCGACATGACCAGCCACTTTGGCTCGCTCAACCGCCTATGTTCCACCTCGTTAAAGGATTTTTCGAATGTTAATGGGCTTGGCCGCCCTGCCAAGTTCACCCAATTGCAGGCGGTACTGGAATTGGCACGTCGCACCCTGATCGAAGAATTACGCGAAGAAAGCGGCCTCAACTCGCCTCATTCGGTAAAAAAATACTTATTTTATTACTTTCAAACAAAGCGTATGAATCGTTTGTCATGCTTTTTCTAGATGTCAAAAATCGTTTGATTTCGTCAGACGAATTATTTCGCGGCACTTTGACACACACCAGCGTCTACCCACGCGAAGTAGTCAAGGCGGGGCTTGTACACAACGCCACCAGCTTCATTCTGGCCCACAATCATCCCTCCGGCACCCCAGAACCAAGCGCCGCGGACCGCCACAACTGGCTGCGGTGCTAAAACAAGCATTGGAACTGGTCGACATCGGCATCCTTGATCACTTTGTTGTCGCTGGAACAAGAATATATTCGTTTGCGGAACATGGCGAATTATAGGTGCAGCCAAGGCAGATAATCTGCTGTATCAGTTAAATTGTTAAATAAAAATATTTAAAAAAGACACACTTGTTTTCGCCAAGTTATTGAAAAACATCAGTTCTTTATATATAATTTCATTTTTCCCAATTTCGGAAATCATCGAGGAGTAAAACATGGCACGTGTCTGCCAAGTCACCGGGAAGAAGCCGATGGTCGGCAACAATGTTTCTCATGCAAACAACAAAACAAAACGTCGCTTTTTGCCTAACCTGCAAAATCGTCGTATTTTTGTTGAGTCAGAAAACTGCTGGGTCTCCCTGCGCCTTTCCAAAGCCGGCTTGCGCGTTATTGATAAACTCGGCATTGATGTCGTGTTAGTTAATATGCGTGCTCGTGGCGAAAAAGTCTAACTAGCAGAATAAAGGAACTATCATGGCGAAATCAGGCCGCGACAAAATCAAGTTAGAATCCACTGCTGGCACAGGTCATTTCTACACGACTACCAAAAACAAGCGTACAACACCGGAAAAAATGTCGATCATGAAATTTGATCCGAAGGTCCGTAAGCACGTTGAATACAAAGAAACCAAAATCAAATAATCGATTAGGTTTTTGAGAAGTCCTGCCAGATCATGTCTGTCGGGACTCTTTCGTACTGAATTAAATTATTTTCTTGCTGGCGAAACAGATGTAGTTGCCAAAGCCGGTAGAATTTTACGAACGACATATCCAACCGGCATCCATCGACCCGCAGCCTCCATGAAAGACACGGCCTCTCCCTTGGGCGAGTTGGTGAAGCGAGTAGAAAAAACGACATTCACATATTCCCCTTAAGTAAATGAGCTGGTTGTCCAACTAGCACAACCTCCGCCCACTCAGGCCCGTCCTGGGACCCCAGATTATTACGTAGATTGTTCACATATTTAGTCCAACCTTCCTGACTAATACTTTTCTGCATCGATGCAATACTCGCCGTCCATATACACTCGGCCTGATTCACATCAGCCAATGCTACCAATGGGCCGCTGCGGCTACCGTTGCATCTATTGATACGGTTTTGTGGATCAACGTGGCCTTTACACACCATCGCCCCGAAGGCAAAAACAACAGACGGCCAAAATTGTTTGATGGGAAAAGGTTGCGTCATATTTCTCTCTTGAAAATGGAATGTGAACCACCCGTCATTATGCGCGTAATATTTTTCTCGACATCAGGCAAAAGCCGATACCTAGCCATAGGCCAAAAAAACTAGTGAGTTACTTAAAAATGGCGGATGTCTTAAAAAACTGCTCCCCATTGTTACTTAGCCAGTAACCTATTCAAAAGCATGACGCACGCAAATTCAACCCACAAAACGAAAAAACGACCTCAGAAAAGGCCGTTTAATTTTGTATATCCGAAATATCATGAATAGCTACGCAGACGCAAAGAAAATTCCTGCAAAGCTTTAATCTTGGAAGCCTCAGCACGCGCACACCAGTCTTGCAATTGATACAATAACTGGTCGCGCGTGAAGTGCGAGCGCTCCCAAATCACACCTAGCTCAATGCGCATCTGATGCATAGTTTCTAGCGCTTTGCTATGTAGAAATAATTCTGTTAACTGTTGCTTTTGCGGCGCTTCCAATTTGGTTGGCTCACGCTGCAATAATTTTCTGACCGATTTTAGAAATCCTGATTCCAAAGCAGCTTTACCGATCAGATGGGCACGCTCTTCGTGCCATGTACTTTTCAATGATTTGGCATATTTGGCCATAACATCGTAACGATTAGCAATCACGGATTGCAACGTATCGAAGTCTGGCACTAACTTAGCGCTATTGAATTTAGGGGCGGGCGCAATCTTTTTAACCTTGGCAAGACCAACGATTTCGAGCATCCTAAGATACATCCAGCCGATATCAAATTCGTACCACTTCGAAGACAATTTAGCCGAAGTACCGAAAGTATGGTGGTTGTTATGTAGTTCTTCACCACCGATCAAAATACCGAATGGAATAATATTGGTAGCCGCATCTTTACAATCGTAGTTACGGTAGCCCCAATAGTGACCGATTCCGTTAATAATTCCAGCGGCAGTAATCGGAATCCACAACATTTGTACGGCCCAGACGGTCAGTCCAATCACACCGAACAAAGCAATATTAATAAATAACATCAGAACGATACCCATTGCGCTATGTTTGGTATAAAGATTGCGCTCAATCCAGTCATCCGGCGTACCATGGCCATATTTTTCCAGGGTTTCAGAAACCTTAGATTCAGCACGATATAACTCAGCACCTTCGAGTAGAACTTTTTTAATCCCACGTTTCACCGGGCTATGCGGATCGTCTTCAGTTTCGCACTTAGCATGATGCTTACGATGAATCGCGGCCCATTCTTTGGTGACCATGCCGGTACTCAACCAGAGCCAGAAACGAAAGAAGTGGCTAGGAATTGCATGTAAGTCAAGCGCACGGTGGGCCTGACAGCGATGTAAATAAATGGTCACGCCCGCGATGGTGATATGCGTAACAACAAGCGTAAAAATGACGACTTGCCATGCAGTTGCGCCCGTCAGACCATTCGACAGAAAATCAATAATTGTATTGAACACTATGTGTCCTCCAGAAGTGATGACAGCGCGGTATCAGAATTTAGCGCTCGCTTCGTTTAAAGTTAGAAAAAGTTGATAGACAGTTACCAGTCATTTAACCAAAATTAACTCGCCATTGTACTACCTTTAAAGGACATTTTTGGAACTTGAGAAGATTCACTGACTATCTATTCGTGCGACTTGTTGCGAATCTACGCCCGGCATATCTTCAGCGACCATGCGCAAATCTTGCCTTGGTTGTGCCACTTTGATATTGTGCGCCTGTAGGACCCGCCAAATAGCCCTATTGACGTCCGATAACACATTGAGCCTTCCGTTCTCGGGATCGAGTATCCAAAAGCCGACTTCTAACTCCAATCCGTCATGCCCGATTTTTAATAAAATCGCTTGTGGCAAAAGCTCATCCGTTACACGTTCAACAACACTCACTGCCTCTTCCAGCAATGTGAGCACCTGCTCGATATCCTCCTGATACACAATCGTTAACTGGGTAGACAAACGTAAGATGCGATGATGTAAAGAATAATTTTGGACCGCATTAGTCATGAATACGTCATTTGGCACAATCGACTCAACCCCATCCAGTCCTTCAAGAATAGTAAAACGACTGTTGATCTGCGTCACTTTGCCATAGTAGATACCGACCCCCACCATGTCGCCGATAGAGAGACTGCGCTCCAACAAAATGACAAAACCGGAGACATAACTACTCGCGATTTTTTGTAACCCCAAACCGAGCGCCACCCCGAGCGCCCCACCAAAGACCGACAACACAGTCAAATCAATCCCGACCAACGAAAGACTTAGCAATACCGCCACCAACACCAGGAAGGCACGCCCCATTCGGGCAACCACGGTGCGGATCGACGAATGCATGGTGTTCATGCGCATCAGCCGCTGTTCAAGGGTGGCACTAGCCCATAAAGCAATAATCAGCGTTACAAGAACCGATATCAATGCCTGAAAAATCCCCATTAGGGAGACCTGATGACGACCAATCGGCAATACTGTGCTCTCCAGATAAGCTTGTAGATCTGGCCATAATCCAGTGAGGTAAAGCACAACACCGATCCATACCAGAGCACCGACTATTTTCTCGACCAATAATAGAAAAGTACTGACACCACGATCGCGCACAAATATTCTACGCAGCACATAAAAATCAAAACGCATCAAGCCGAGCGAGGCCATCAACGGAATCACTAATCTTAAAAAACTGACTGGTTGCTGCCATTTTGCCACTACTAATTTGGCTAGCACCAGGAGGAACACGGCTAATAGTGGCGTCAGTACTTGAGAAAAACTGCGTAAACCAATCTGCACTACCTGCTGCGTGAGATCATCCACAACAAAAATACGAAGCAACAAACGGGCACAAAGCCAGCCAAGTCCGACACAAAGCAGCGTCACACCGAGCTGCATCAGCAAGCCAGGAGCAGCTAAATTATGCATAAGGCTGTCGGCCATGTCAGAGAGCGATTCGAACATTAGTGTAAGTAAAGGGGGTAGCGTGTTGTCAGCGTTGGATTATTACGAACGATCAGCATGTTTTTAGCATTTTTACGCTGCGCACTCCACGTAAAGTTAAAGCTACCTGTAATTACGGTGGCATCCGAAGCAACCGCATCAATGACAATAACCTTGTTATGAGCGCTACGATATTTGGTCTCAACCCAGATCGGAATGTGTGCACCGACAAGGTCCACGACTTTAGACGCATCGTTTATTTTTAGTTGATGCCCATCTACCAACAGCTGCACGTCAATCCCAAGGCGCTTGGCGGCAATCAATGTTTCAGCAATTTTGCCGTTAGTCAATCAATAGGCTTGCACCAGAATTTTTTTTGCACCACTGATCGATTCCGTAATCAAGCCCTCAATGTCGTCCCAAGGTGAAAACGCTGCTTGCAAAGTTTCACTCGCGGTCTCCAGCACCGACAAAATGTCGAAAGCCCGAACCTGCGCCGCTGTAAGTACCATTATTGCAGCAGCAGTTGCCAAAAACAGGACTCGGCGCAGAAGTTCAAACATGGAAGATTTTAGGTTCATTTACGAACAAATACCGCCCCAAAAAAACCATCGGTATGATGCAAATGTGGTAACAGTTTAAGGTAATCTCCCATCTCCAAAACAATCTTTTGTTCTACCAATATATCTTTCATTGGCACCAGGGAGAAATCTTCATGGCTAGCCAAGAAAGCCGTTGCAATTGCTTCGTTCTCTTCATCCAGCAGACTACAAGTACCATACACAAGTCGCCCACCTGATTTAACCAGGCGCGCTGCACTCGACAAAATCGCAGTTTGCTTAGCATTCATTTCCAATATGGCTTCCGGCGTCTGACGCCATTTCACGTCGGGATTGCGGCGCAAAGTGCCCAAACCGCTACAGGGGGCATCTACCAAAACGCGGTTGATTTTACCAGCCAGACGTTTTACTTTGGCGTCATTTTCATGCGCAATCAGTACCGGATGAATATTCGAAAGGCCGCTACGTGCCATGCGTGGCTTGAGTTTTGCCAAACGTTTTTCCGATACATCGAACGCATACAACCGCCCGGTATTACACATGGTTGCGCCTAGCGCCAGAGTCTTTCCACCCGCGCCAGCACAAAAATCGACGACCATTTCACCGCGTTTAGCGCCAACGATCTGCGCCAGCAATTGGCTGCCTTCGTCCTGAACCTCAATCGCACCACTCTTAAACAAAGGTAAATTTTGGATGGAGGGCTTTTTGATGACACGCAAACCTAACGGTGCATAAGGCGTCGGCTCGCATAAAATTGGTGCCTCACAAAATGTCGCGATAACTTCATCGCGCGCTACTTTGAGCGAATTAACGCGCAAGTCCAACGGCGCTGGGGTATTCAACGCTTCTGCTAGCAGCAAGGTATTTTCTTCCCCATCGCGTGCCACCAGCTTTTCAAAAAGCCATTGCGGTAAATTAGCACGCATTGAAGCAGGCAAAAGTCTGCAGTCAATTTCAGCAACGCGCGCTAACCATTCTCCCTCACCTTCGGATAAGCCGCCCAATGAATCCGCGCCAACCACGTCAGCCAGGCCGAGTAAAGTCAGGCGACGCATGGTCGGCCCATCACCCGACTCGGCAAAACTGGTATAGACCAATTTGTTACGTAACAAACCATACACAGCTTCGGCAACTACACCACGTTCGCGCGAGCCGAGTTTTGGGTGATCGCGAAAGTACCGAGACAGAGTGGCATCAGCAGGGCCGGTAAACCGTAAAACTTCGCGCAATACTTCTTCGGTAAGACCAATGATCACTGGAGACAATCTCATGTTAACTCTTTCATAAAATTCTAAATATTTTATTTGAAGCGCATTGCCACATTGGGCTTGTATCTATTTGGGAGTGTCTATTTTTTGCAAACTACTTTGCCACCTATCGGATAATTACGTTTGCTAATTTGCCGAAGTAGCGACAATATGCTGATCTGTATTGTCTCTATAGACCCAGCCGTTTTTAATAGCTAGCTGCCCTTCTATAAACCAGCGTACTGCGCAAGGGTACATTTGATGTTCATTGCCAACAATCGAGCTTCTAACGAATCTACTGTGTCACCATCAATGGTTAGAACCACTCCTTGCGAGACAATCGGACCATGATTGAGAGCAGCGGTTGCGAAATGTACCATAGCGCCATGGACTTTAACCCCCATCATGAATGCTTGGAGATGCATTGCCAGTCCATTAAAACTGGGTAATAAAGATGGATGAATATTCAACATTCGACCAGCGTAGTGCTTAACAAACGGCACCGTCAATATTCGCATAAACCCGGAAAACACCACCAAATCGGGAGAAAAACGGTCTATTTCAAGTCGCAACACAGCGTCAAACTGCTTACGATCTGGATTTCTTTATTGGAAACTAATGCCGTTTGAATACCTTGCGCGGCGGCAAATGACAAGCCTCCGGCATCGGCTTTATTGCTAATGAAGGCGGCAATTTTGGCAGGCCATTGCTCAGTTTGTGCTCCCCGGACGATGGCTTCCATGTTGCTACCCCGTCCAAAAATAAGGATTACGATGCTTCTCATGGCGCGCCATTGTACCTGCTTAGGGCAGGTTGGACTTTAAATCAGGAGTGAAAATTGTAAAACACAACATGCTACTTTAACCACAAATTTAAACAACTCAGAATAATTATTACCAAAAATATATTACTAAAAAGAGTAAAACACGTGAAAAAAGACTTTTTTCACATTCCAGAAATCCGCACTATCCTTGAATACGTCAAGCAAAATTTCACGTGCCTCTTTGCCCAACTTTTGGGTATTCGGCAATTGTTCAAGGACCATGATAAAACCCGGTTGCGGACCAGCCTTAAGTGCCAGGTCGGTCGACAGTTCACCAATGCATCAAAATTTTTCCCAAAGTGCTTAGGAAAATAAAACGCTTGAGCGATTTTAGACAATACTTGCTGTTTAGTTATTTTCTCAGCAAAATATGTGTACAAAAAATGTTGTCCAAGGCGTTCAGCCTCAGCCTGCAAGTCGGTCATCACGCGAAATGCGCAAATGGACTACATGACATTTGGCAGCACAGTTTTAAACAAACTCATTTTTCCCTCAACTAATGCAATGCTGGATTGCTGTTCTTCTATTATTGGAATCATTATAAAGTCACTCGCAGTCAATCTTGAATAATTCTAAAGGAGGCATAATAATTGTCGGTGTAATAATACTCACCTGACGACTGCGTCACGCCACCTGCAATGAGGCGGTGCGTGCCATGATTCCGGGAACGCGGTATTTTGACATTGAATTCATGATAATAACCGCGCTTTTCCGGGGGCAAAAGCCTTCGATAATTCCCAAAAACCACACCATCCTTAGCTTATGGAAATGAGCCACCCTGCTTAATCAATGTGAGCGTTTGCTGCGCCTCTTGCGGAAGTTGTGCAACATACACCCACTCCATTTGCAACGAGACAGCTGCGAAAGCTTGAAACAAAAACAACAACCCAACCAACAACAATTTCCATTTTCGGAAACAATTCGGCATTATCCACCCACCAGTTGCTAGATCATTTACATTAAATAGGGTTACTTTATTCAAAATGTATTTAGCAAGTTTTAAAGTATTTAATAAAGTAGGGTAACGTGTTGCAGAAAACGAATCAACCCGAATCAAAACTCAGCTATACATTTTCTGTTTATTTTTACAAGACTTGACAAAAAAATTATTGCGTTTCGATGTCTATCTTTCCTCCGAAAAATTGCCGCAACCGCGGCAAGAACGCCAATCTGATAGGCAGCGTGTGCGCCTTCTATCAGTTAAAATAATGCTTACATTTTTTCTGATTGTCACACTATAAATATTGACAGGAGTACCACCTATTTTTAAGATTTCGCCCTGCGGCGCTGCTCAGTCCAGCCAGCTGTCACTGAATACGTGCCTTCGGGTTGTCACCGCTACCCGTATTTATCTGCGGCTTTTCTAATAAGATCCCTCTTCAGTAACGCCAGCCAATAACAGCACAGCTTTAATGCTGGTAGCGCGTACCTTTGTGCTATCTCATCATTATTCTCAGGATTGCTGCTAGCATCATGAAAATCGCTGAGCACCACCTTGGCCTCAGGCTTAGCGTTAAGTACTGCAATGATATTGGCCAATTGATCGATTGTGCTTAGCGGCGCGTCACTTTGACCCAATGCGAAACAGATTACCGTTATATTGGATTTGTCGGTGGCATCCCTATTTATCGTTGACGCTACCGCGACGAGTGCACCCGCCACTTTCACTATTTCAGCAGGATGGGCAGGGCTGCGCATTAGATTTTCGCGGCTAGTCGGCAAAATAGGGATTAAAAGCAAGGCGACGATATTAATAATCTTGATCAGCGGACTAATCGCCGGTCCTGCTGTATCTTTATAAGGATCGCCCAATGTGTCGCCCGTCACTGCCGCCTTGTGGGCTTCAGAACCTTTACCACCATAATTGCCATCCTCAATGTACTTTTTAGCGTTGCCCGAGGCACTGTCCCCGACCGTCATCGAAATTGCGACAAATAATCCGGTCACTATCGTCCCCATCAGCAAGCCACCAAGCGCCGCTGGTCCTAATAACAATAAACCGACCAGAATAGGGATCAATACTGGCAGCAGCGAAGGCACGACCATTTCCTTGATTGCAGAAGACGTCAGCATATCAACCGCTTATCATACTTCGGCTTGCCGATACCATCCATGATGCCCTTCCTTTATGTCGCGGAACTGCCGCCGCACCTCAACCACCACCCCAGCGGTGCGACCGACTGCCTCCATCGCCATCGCACCAAATAAATAAGGAATTAGACCACCAATGAAAAGACCAACGATCACCAGCGGATTAGGCAGTTCAAAGGAAGTGCTATTACCCACCGAATCAAGTGCGTGGGTTTAATCAGCAAACAGTACCAGCACCGCCAGTCATGCCGAGCCAATCGCATAAACTTTTGTCACAGCTTTAGTCATATTGCCTACAGCATCCAGCGGATCGGAATCGCCCGCACCGAGTCTGGCAAACCCACCATTTCTGCAATACCGCCAGCATTATCCGTAATCGGTCCGTACGCATCAAGCGCGAAAATGATGCTAGCCATCGACAACATCGTGGTTGCTGCAATCGGAATCCCGTACAAACCAGCCAACCAATAAGATGCCAGAATCGAGACGCTGCCCAGCCTCAACGAATACAGTACGGCCTGCAACTCAAACCCTTTGATCAACAATAATCCGAGCAGCATCGTCGCAATCAGAGTCAATACATGGGTTTCGAACAAATCTGCTGCCATGCCGGCACAATCGTCTACATTGTCGCCCATGTTATCCGCAATAACCGCCGGATTGCGCAGATCATCCTCAGGGAGACCAGCATCTACTTTACCCACCAGATCAGCACCGACGTCGACACCCTTAAAAACACCGCTCCCAAGGCGTGCAAAAATAGAAATTAGCGACGCACCAAAAGCTAGTCCTATAAGCGGCTTCAAGACGTCATCCAATGTCATATCAGGACGACTGACAAAAGTAATAAGGCGAATATAAAAAAAGAGACCCCGAGCAGATCAAGGCCGACAACCAACATCCCCATAATCGCCCCCCTAAATCCGACGTCAAGCGCCTGATTCAAACCCTTGGTAGCAGCTTGTGCTGTACGCACACTAGCCCGCACCGATACATTCATCCCGATAAAACCACACGACCCAGGCAGCAACACACCGATTAAAAAGCCAAGTGCGGTAATCAAGTCAAGGCCGGGAATAAGAACAATAACGATGAACAACACCATACCAAATATAGCAATGATGCGGTACTGGCGTGCCAGATAGGCCACAGCGCCTTGCTGAATCGCAGCAGCGATTTCCTGCATACGTGGATTTCCTGGATCCAGTTTCAGAATCCAAATGCGCGAAACCATCCCCTAGACAACGACAATAATGCCGCAAACAATCGCGAACTATAGACCAGATGCCATGTTGACTCCTCCTATTTTTTATATTGACAACTATCAAAGTAACCAACCAAAATATGTGAATTTGTACTTTGCGGAAATGGCAAACGCGCTTCAATCTACAAGTTATGTGTACTGAAAGACTTTTCGTTGCCTTTTTATTTTCAGAGGTGGTCTGGGCTGGCCTATCCAGAGTACAGAATATTAATTGCGCTAATAGGGCGTGCTGACATTTATTTCAACAAAGTACCAAAGCCGCGAGCGCCACGAATGGAATGAAGTACGAAGCGCGTCTATCGTAACAGGTAGCGCTTTGTCTAAATTGCTTGCCACACATCTTTGTTCGACCATCGTACAAATTGTACATAGGTACTCCTCTAATTTCGAAATTCAATTGGTTCGGACTTACGCAAAGTCGCGCCACCGACTTCCCGGGCGTTCTACCCACAACATACCACCTCAATAAACAGCCGATTATCGGCGCCATTAAAATTCTGCCAGTACGCTCTTTATCACCAGCTTTGCCACCGACTAACGGCGCTAGTCTATCCCATTGATCGTCTTGTAATATCAGTCGCAACATGCAGGCATTCTTTAAAACCTAGAATGTAAACACAATGTCGGAAAAGTTCATAGCTTTTATAGATCAACCCAATCTAACCACATTGTGAATTCTTCACAAATAAAACAGCGTAAACATAGCCCGTTTCTTACGCTTGCAGTGCCTTGAAAGCGCTGTCACGAATTTTTTCTACCGAGCCAACGCCGACGATTTTACGATATTGCGGTGCACTTGGCTTTCCTGAAATGGCCCAATCACCATAGTAATTAACCAGAATTTCTGTCTGCTCGTGATACACGAAAAGACGTTTCTTAACAGTTTCCACTTTGTCGTCTTCACGCAGAATCAGTTCTTCACCTGTGACGTCGTCAACGCCTTCTACTTTTGGCGGATTGAATTTCACGTGATAAGTGCGGCCTGAAGCTTGATGCACGCGACGACCGCTCATGCGCTCGACAATTGCCTTATCGGGCACATCGATTTCCAGTACGTAATCGACACTCACTCCAGCATCTTTCATCGCATCGGCTTGTGGCAACGTACGCGGAAAACCATCAAACAAATAACCATTGGTACAGTCTGCTTGCTGTAGACGATCTTTGACCAGGTCAATAATGATATGGTCGGAGACCAGACCGCCAGCGTCCATTACTTTCTTTGCTTCGATACCAAGCGGCGTCCCTGCTTTGACCGCTACACGCAACATGTCGCCAGTAGAAATTTGTGGGATGTTAAATTTTTCTTTAATAA
>JACMQE010000141.1 GCA_014377145.1 Glaciimonas sp.
TACTCACGTTGAAGCAAGCCTAGTGTGCCGGTGCTATTCAAGTTAAAAGAAGGTTCGTACCAAAACAAGTTGATTGCGGAATTAGCAAAAACTACATTTAACTCGCCCAACGTCTCCTTCAAGGTGATCGGCAATGCAACTGTGACCTGATGCCCATCGGCAGTGAAAGCCAAAGCTGTCCGCTCAAGATATATTGAGTGATGCCCAGACAGCGATGCCTCGATCAATAATATGTGACGTGAAGTTTTCTTCAAAATATAACTACCGCTTAAGCATTTTAAATACCCGATCTTTCGCTTGGTATAAACTCTCAGCATCAGGCAATGGAAATATTTTCATCGCCTTGCAGTTCATTATCAATGTCAGTATTGAACCGCATGCAATCATCAAACTGGTAGCGACCGGTACACCGTATTCACCAAAGAATGTTCCAAAAATAAATCCTAAAATGCCAGTGCCACCGGTTGTCAAAATTGCACCATAGGCATTCCACTTGACTTGGCCAACCCCAATCCCTAGTAAATAGGCTGGCGCGGCCAGCGTGTTGAATGACCAACCTATGCAAGAAATAACCGTAAGAACAACAAACATATTATCTATCCGCCCTAACCAAAGATAAGAAATCAATGGGGATATAACAGCTACTCCCAAGAGCAATGGGAATCCAAAAATAACAGTTAAAGAAACAGCCTTTTGATAAAGCTCGTTAACTTGCTCTGGATTGGTTTCTATATGGTGGGAGATACTGGGGACTATGGTCTGGATAGGCATAACAATGAGTTGTCTTACTTGCAGCACAAGGCGCTGACCCATTTCATACAACCCAACAATTTCCAACCCGCTCATCGAAGACATTAAAAACTTGGCGAGCGGGTCGCAAACCATGGTGACAAAAGTTATAAGCTGAACTTTCATGCCAAAGCCCATCAACTCATTAAGGACGGCTTTGTGCCAGTGGTAAGGAAACCGAAATATCCATTGCCCGTAATGGTTGCGCAAAAACAGAAGCCAACCTGCAATGAAAAGCGTGGTGTACTGAGCTATCTGGCCCCAAGCCAGCGCCAACAGCCCGAATCGGGGGACATACATCACCGTAATGACAAACTGCACGCCAAGTCCCAACAACGTGATCATGCTTTTTTGATCTGAACGGTGCTGACCGATAATGGCACCGGTGGTAGCGCTTGTCAGGCCCATCAATACGAAAGAAACCAGCGAATAGGGCAACAAATGTCTAGCCTCAACGAGTGATGCACCACTCATCGCATAGGCAAGCCCAAAATAAGCAGGAATCGCTATTGCAGCCGCGATCAATATGTAAAGCAAGACATTAGAAACGATCGCCGTTTCAACGTAGGCAATTGCGCGCGACCTGTCATTCTTAGCGGTTGTAGCGGCAATAAAACGTCCCAAACCCGCTGATAACCCAATATCAGCTACCCGCCCAAGTGAAGTTGTAGCCAGAACAACAGACCAAATACCCAGGGCGGCAATGCCAAGACTCGATATGGCTATTTTATAAATTAGAAATAGCGAGAATGCTGATGCGACAACTTCCCCCAAAGCCCATAGCGAATTGCGTTGAAGATTCAGATTCATTCAACCAAGCCTTTTGAAACGTGTTTTTTGCGGGGCCCCAAAATACGCAACGGGTAACCAGCCGCAACCACCATGGGCGCCACATCTTTTAAGACAGTACTCCGTGCACCAATGACAGTAGCTTGCCCAATCGTCACACCCGGTGCGACAAATACATCTGCTGCAACCCAAACTTCATCTTCAATACAAATCGGAGCTGTTGTCTGCGGAAAGTTAATGTCCTGATAGTCATGCCCACCGCCACAAAGGTAAGTGTTCTGCGACACCACAACGTGATTGCCGATAAATATAGGGGCCAAGCAGTAAAGAACTACATCGTCTCCTATCCAGGAATAGTCGCCAATTTTTAATTTCCAAGGCGACGTTATTCTTACTGTAGGACGAATAATCACGCCGAGACCGATCTTCGCACCGAAGGACCGCAGTATTAATCGACGCCAGCCATACATGAATTGGGGGGAGCAATTAAACAAGGTGCACCGAACGATATTCCATAGTCCTATAACGATACCTGCTGATATTGAACGAAGAGTATGATAGGGTGCATCCCGATCGAGCTTTTGAAACGAGCTATTCAAAGAGGATTCCAGTATAAAAACGGGCCGGCGAGCATAGTAAATTTATAGAGTTCAAAGAGCTATTTAACTTCTTTTGAAATAAAATATCGCGGTGCACCGTCTAAGGTGGCGAAAGTTTCATTCTCTTGCAGGCAATTCCCCATCCAATCGCAAGATTTAAAGCCAGGAGTAACCTTGAACTTTGACTTAGCGCTGTAATCCCAGGCGACATCAATAGTTACCCCACCTTTTATAAATCTGTAACCAAGTTGTGTATCAGTCAGACCCGCTAATCGGCCCTCGGTTGTCGAGCCATCAAGAAAGTAGGTCATTGCCGCGTAAGCAGGCACTACAACTTTTGGACCTAATTTATCGGTACCGTATCGAATACGTGGGTTTAAATTCCAAAAAAAACCATATCCATCTGATTTTCTAGTGTCATCGCCATCCCAAAAGTCTGCAACATAAAAGGCAATATCAAATATTGCACCCTCACCGAGCATGATGATTGTTGTACGTATGTCGCCTAGTGCTTTGTTTAGGTTCCCGTCCGTCACTGATTTAAAACCGTGCTCTGTACCGATAAATGGCAGTTCCCGACCAACTGCTTTTTTAGCAATGTCCAACTGTTCACGTAATATGCTCGGCAACCCATTTCTCTCAGGTGGAAATTTTTTGACATAAGGGTGAAATGAAAGCGCATCAATATGTGCGCCAAGCCCAGCTGAAAATAATTTCTCCAATTGTTTTGTAGATTCTGAGTCTATAAATAACGTAGGCCCAGAGACGACAGCGGATGGATCGCTCTGATGTATCGAGTTAAAAGAGCTTGAGTAAAAATCGACAAGTTCACTAGCTGTACCTTGGTAACACCAACCATTTGCAGGCTCCCAAGTCACTTGGTAGTGCCTGCTGCGCTGGGTTTTGTATGCCAAGGAAAAAACCTTTGCCTGCGCTAATGCAAAGGACTCCAAACTCCGCTTCCCCTCATCATTGAGCGCGCCGAACTTTTTGCAAATTGAACCAGAAGTACCTTCCCTCATTGCCCAAGATGGAATACTTGCAGAGGTAAGAATGGAGAGCGGGTATGTTGCCCACTGCTGATTTTGAAAGGTAGGGTTTTCAGACTCTTCAGATTTGGGAGGATGGCGTTTGTTCGAGGACGCAGCTTTGAAAACATCACGAAGAAACTGGCCTGCACCCCCTGGCTCCATTTTTGACCAATCGTTACCTGCAATCACGTACCTTGCGCCTAAGTATGGCAAAACGACTACATTCTTATTGAATCCACCCTGTAGCCCAAAACGCGACAGGGCGTCACCGTAGTCAATTCGCTCGCGTGGATTTGGAACCACTGCATAAGTAATAAATCCAGCGTCACGTGTTCCTAGTCGGCTAAGGGCGGTGCCGTCAGAAAGCTTGGCTCTTACTTCATAGTAACCAAGCTTGCTTGATGGAGCGGTGAACACAAAAACAGCTTTGTTATTTGAATCGCCCCTAAGCCTAATCAGTTCCGGCTTCGCTAGAGCTTTTCCATATTCATCTAGCAATTCAATCTCTAATCCTACGGACTCGTTGACGCGAATATTTTCAATTGAAAATAAAATTTCGACTTTTTCACCAGTCGCATATGTACTCACCGTTGGCCTGTTAGTATCCGCAGTCAATGTGGTTTGACTCCTGGCAAGAGTCGAAGAGAAAAATAAAGAAAACGTTAATATTTTCAGAAAACTCGTAAGTATTAAATTTTGCAACGCAGATAGCACACTATTACTCATATCAATGTTTATCAATATTTGATTTTTTGAGGTTCTTAGTTTCGCTGCTTGCCCAA
This sequence comes from Glaciimonas sp., assembly GCA_014377145.1. The sequence continues at coordinate 3,991 of JACMQE010000141.1, forward strand.
TAGAACATTCCAGTGCCAATTCCGTACCAAAGCGAAGTTGTCCGTTCTTCAAAGATGCCTGAAAGGAAACTAGTAGTTAATAACCCAACAATAATCAAACTACCCCAAACGCATGCATATAAAACGGTAGCATCAGTTTTATTGTCTTGAATTAGTGCCCGTGAAAGTAGTAGTGAGCTACAACCGTTCAGAAGAAGAATTATCAAAATAGGTGCCCCAACAGCCAAACCACCGATAAATAGAAGGCTTAAGTAGTTGTTATGGCCAAATCCGTAGCTATGTGTTGCTACTGATGCTGTTCCAACCAACTGCCCAGCAAGAACCGCTTCCGGCCCTATCAATGAAGTTTCGGCGGCCAATCCATTTCCGAATATAAATTTTTGCCACGATGCAATTATTTCCTGTCGCATGTAATTATTTTCAGCGGTTCGAGTTAATGCTGTAGGGTCTGTTCCAAATTTATTTTCAATCAACAGGCGATCAGTCCAGCGAGAGGTTAATCCTATGCCCGAAAAAACATCAATAGCGATAATTGATGAAGCGATAGTAATAATTAGTAATATATTTTTTATTATTCTAGGGTTCTGTATTATTCGTGGGTAGATGACGAAGCACGCGAACATTTGAGCTGCCAGCGCTACTAGCTGGGTTCTTGTAACTGAAATGAGCACAACCGTTAAGTTCGCAAACGCTATTGACAGTTCTTTTTTCTTGATAGAAAAAA
>JACMQE010000142.1 GCA_014377145.1 Glaciimonas sp.
AGACAGTAGTGGGCTTAGTCCTTCGCATATATTATACTGGCAGCAAATATTGGCCCAGTGCCCATCCAGAGGCGTGTTTCCGCTAGCGTATCTGCCGAACTGAGCTCGTTGAAAGACTCCGCGTCGTGGCTCGCCCGCAAAGCCGGCAAAGGCAATTCCGCTTCCTCCGGCCAGGTCGGGCAGATTATGGGCTATATTGAGAACTCCTTCGCCGCTCTACTCGCTGCCCCGGTTGATTTTTGCCGCTTGACTGGCCGTCAACCTGATTATTGCGACGTCGATCTGTCTACCTTTAGCAAGTAGTTGTGCAAGCGGGTCAATTTCACAGTTGGTCAGGTTGAAGTAAAAGAATCCAGCACCGGCTAATCCAGCTCAATAGCCCTCAAGTACGTGCTGGCAAGGTCACTGCCCAATGTTTACCGTTCCAAACCAGAAGCGCTGCTCTTCCGTTGTTGATAGCGGGGGGATTTTTCCCGATGCGAGCCGAGGGCCAAAATAGGCTGGTTTGTAGAAGCGCGAAGGGAACTTCGCTATCTCTTTTTCCAAAGGACCGACAAGCATCGCTTTCGCTTCAGCGATTCGTGAATGGGTGAAGTTCATCAAGGCTCCATTGCCCCGTTCTGAAAAACATCACACCCACTTTATGTCCGTATCCTAAGCGCAATTAATCATTCTTGGCGTATCGTGCGCAACCCGAACCACGCAGCAGGCAGCAGTCAGCAGTCAGCAGTCAGCAGTCAGCAGTCGACCCCCATACTACCTTCATATTTCTCTAAAGTTGTCCTTCAACGAAGTTGTTGTAACGCAATGCTTGCATTCTGCTTGAACACGGATTTTTCAAGCCAGGATTGGATAAGTTGCGCCACTGTGCAAAAAATACAGTCGCAGCATGCGCTCCAGTCCGATCGGTGAAAGGCCATTGTCAGCCTTCGAATACGTACTATTCAGTTGACACACCTTCGACCAAGGTGCGACTTACTCCATCTCGGCCAAGAACAATGCTCGACACGTCGTTTTAACGTATTTGTCAAAACTGTCTGTTGGAAGCATCGTTTGTTTCATGCCATTTACCACTCTGTAATTTCTATATCTCGCTTAATGATTGAACAGCGTTGGGCGTTTACTTAATCAGAGATGCCTTAAATTAGACCAATTATTTAAATAAATTATCGGGAGGTAAGTTTGAGTATCTGATTGCGTGCATTGGGCGAGAATTTTTTATTTTGTGTTATACATAGCCGGATGCTTATCCGCTACCTTGCAAATATGCTTTATATTTCTATTTGCATGTTCATGTGTTTGCTGTTTTTCCACTGCATTCCTCACTTTGATTTTCAATGACCTTTCGCGCCAACCAACATCTTGATACTTATCTTCTGTGTGTTTTGCATACATTAATGTTAGAGAAAAGTGTTTCGCGCACGACAATCAAGTTATGGCAATCTCAACCGAATATCAGCAATACGTTGAAACGTTTACGTGCGCTGAAGGGAGATGCGATTTTGGTACGTGGAAAAAGTGGGATGGTAGCAACTGCACGCGGTCAGGAATTGCTGTCACTGGCTAAAGAGGGATTGAATATATTTGCAAAAATTGGTGCACCGGTTGCTGCTTTTGAGGTGAGTAGCAAGGCACGGGTTTTTCATGTGGCGACGCCGGATTATTTGAATGTACTACTCATTCCTTCGATTATTGACCAAGTACATCAGCGTGCGCCGGGGGGCAGTCTGTGATGGTACATGCGCTTGATGCTGGGTTGGATTATTTGAATGCGTTGGAGACTGGCAACTTGATCTGGTAATTGGTAACTGGCCTGATCCGCTGGAGCATTTGCATCTGGCACAGTTGTTTGAAGATGATGTGGTGTGTGTGATGCATCGAGATCATCCGGTTGCGAAGAAGGGGTTGATGTTGAAATAGTATATTGAGATGCCGTATCTTCCACCGACGCCGTATATTGAAGGTCATCGGAGTAGGATTGATGCGGCTTTGGGAGAATTGGGACTGAAGCGCAATATTCAGGTAACGATTCCGTATTTTGCGTTGGCCCCGCATGTGTTGGCGAAGTCCGATTTAATTTTTACTACTGGTCGCCAGTTTGCTGATTACTTTGTTAAAGACTGACCGATTCAGGTATTTTCTTTGCCGTTAGATATGTCTAAAATGCGATTTTATACGCTGTGGCATACGCGCTCGCGTGTTACGCTAGATGTGGTTTGGCTGCGGTGGTTGATTGCGGAACTTGCTGTTGGGTTGGGCATGTCTACTACTTGAGATGGTTTTTTGGTTGTTGTTTGACTTAGTTTTTACTCCGTAGTAAGTTGAGGTTGATTGATGCAGGCCAGGGGCAGGCCGGCAGTCAGTTACTTCTCTTTTGTTTCGCCCCTCCATGTCAGGATAGTTGTCGCCTCAATCGATTTGATAAATGTAACGTTGCGGATCTGGCAAAAACTGGCGTAAGCCGAGGGACTAATATTAGCTGTAGACGTTAAAAAAGTGAAGGATGGTCGATTATGAGCAAGTTCGCATGTTGCTGAAAACAGCGCTCTGGAGTGCAGTGGGACTGTTGGGGTATTGCCACCCGAAAGGGATACCCGAAACATGCAATGGCGTGTGAGAAAGCGAATGCCGCAGATCAGTCAGCCGACAGGGGAGGTGGCTAAGTCGGTGAGGAGCGGTCTCGAAGCTAAGCAACGGACCAGGGAACTCGAACGCAAGCTCAAGAAGACAGATGCGTCACTGGCGGAGGCAGAAGCCTTACTAATGTTGCGAAAAAAGTCGAAACGATCTGGGGTAAGGATGCGGAAGCATGATCACTGTCCCGGATCGCTGTGGAAATATGCAATTGATCGATGAGATGGTAAGGCGTGAGCGGCGTTAGAAGCGTGCCTGGAGGAGCTGGATTTAAGCATACGTATCAGCTGGTCGACCTAGAGCGCTGCATGAGACCTTCCCATGAGCTGTGCGAGCAAGAACGGCTTGTCGTGCTGGAGGTTGCCAATCTTCCGACCATGTCAGTGCACTGTTGGTATGGGGTTGTTTGCGCGAACCGACGGTATTTAGTGACCATACCATTCAAAAAATTCAAGTAATTAGTAGCTATCCCACCGTACTCACAAAAGCAAGGTTAGTCTACCTGACAGAAAATATAAAAGAAGTTGTCAAAACGTGGTCGTCAAAAGGTAACCAAAATAGGAGTCGAAACAGTACGACTGCTTGCCCCGGCCCAGGTAAGAAAAAGTGATGCCCGATCCGGCTATCTTCCGAGAAACCATCCGTGCATTCAAGTCTGTTTTAAATAACCTCAACCATCCTTATTTATAAACAGGTTCAGCTACGATCATCTTAGCAATCGCAGTCTTGCACGCTGCGATTGCGCATCGCCATAATTTACCGATCGACGCATCGGCATTTTGTGTGCGGTAGCACGGGCATATTGTGGTGGCCACGGCGTCTCGGTTCGTAGTTCGTCGGCTGCATGCAGCGGCCAGTTTGGATCGCGCAATAGCTCACGCGCCAGCAAGACCAGATCGGCTTGTCCAGTACGCAAAATGCGTTCCGCCTGAATTGGCGCGGTAATTATACCAACGGCACCGCTGGTGATACCAGCTTCTTTTTTGACCCGTTCGGGGAACTGGGTTTGATAACCCGACCCGACTAAAATGTCAGCCGTTGCTACGTTGCCGCCGGTAAAAATGTCGACCAAATCGACACCAGCATCCCGCACAGGCGACTTAATGCTACACTACCGTCAGTTCAGTCTGTTGCCGACACACGCACCAGCAACGGCAGTTCTTCGGGCCAGACGTGACATACTGCAGCGACTACTTCCATGAATAGACGGGTACAATTTTCAAAGCTGCCACCATATTGATAGATACGCACGTTACTGAGTGGTGAAAGAAATTGATGCAGCAAATATCCATGTGCAGCGTGTATTTCAACAACCTTGAAACCCGTTTGTCGGGTGCGGTTCGACCCATCCACAAAAGCTTGCACGACGTCGGCAATCTGCTCTGTAGTCAGCGTCAGAGGGGGTATGATGTTAGGGTCGAATGCCAATACGGATGGCTCGACCGATTGTCAGCCGCCTTGGTCAAACGGGAGGCTGCCGTGTTGCGCTTCCCATGGTCGCCAGACGCTGGCTTTATGCCCGGCATGGTTGAGTTGGACGCCAGGCACTGTACCTTGCTGGGCAATAAAGTTGGTGATACGACGCAGCGGCGAGATGTGCTGATCTTTCCATATACCTAAATCTTGTGGCGTGATACGGCCGTCTGCCGCGATGGCCATTGCTTTAAAGCTCAACAGTCCTGCACCGCTGAATACACGACTGCCAAGATGGACCAAGTGCCAATCGTTTGCAAAACCGTCTTGCGCTGAATATTGGCACATTGGTGCGACGGTAATGCGATTCGGAAGTGTTACGCTGCGTAACACGAGCGGTGAAAATAATTTGCTCATACAGTGTCTTGAATAGTCCTGAAAAGTGGTTATTTAATAACGATATTAAATTGTAATGCAGCCAGGCTGGCATATAGGCCATTTTGGGCAACTAGCGATGCATGATTGCCGGTTTCAACGATTTGGCCCTGCTCCAGCACGATGATGCGATCTGCGTGCTGTACTGTGGCCAGACGATGGGCAATGACTAAAGTGGTGCGACCGACCATTGCGGCTTCCAGCGCACCTTGTACTGCGCGTTCGGATTCGGCATCGAGGGCGCTGGTGGCTTCGTCTAGCAATAAAAGTGGTGGATTTTTCAATAGGGCGCGGGCGATGGCAATGCGTTGGCGCTGACCGCCGGATAAGCGGACTCCGCGTTCGCCCAGAAAAGATTGATACCCTTCCGGCAAACAGGCAATGAACTCATTCGCTGCAGCCATGGTTGCGGCGGCGATAACTTCTGCATCAGTGGCACCCACGCGACCATAGCGGATGTTTTCCATTGCATTGGCCGAAAAAATCACGGTATCTTGGGGCACGATGCCGATGGCATCCCGCAGTGTATGGAGATCGAGAAATTTAATGTCCACACCATCGAGAGTGATGCAGCCTTGCTGCGGATCATAAAAGCGCAGCAATAGTTGGAATAACGTGGTTTTTCCTGCGCCGGATGGACCGACGATGGCGACCGTTTCACCAGGCTGGATAGCGAGCGAAAAGTTGGATAGCGATGCGATGTCTGGGCGCGATGGGTAGTGGAATGCGATATTTTCCAGCACTACCGCTGCCCCTTGTTCTGTGCGAGGTGGTAACTTCTCTGGCAATAATACTGATTGGACAGGCGACTTTGCCGATAATAATTCCAGTAAACGTTCAGTGGCACCGGCAGCACGTTGAGTGTCACCCATGACTTCTGCCAGTGCACCGATGGAACCGGCGACCAGCGCTGCGTACAAAATAAATTGACCGAGTTCACCACCGCTCATGCGACCCTGGACTACTGCGTGCGCACCTAACCATAGTACGAATACGATCGCGCCGAACACCAGCAGAATTGCCATCATGGTCATTAGAGAGCGGGCGCGAATACGTTCCATTGCGGTGCCAAAGGCGATCTCAATAGCACTCTTAAAACGTCTTCCTTCAATTTTTTCGTGGGTAAATACTTGCACCGTTGGCATTGCATTCAAAATTTCACCGGCGATGGCAGAAGCGTCGGCGACACGGTCTTGTGACGAGCGGGATAACTTACGAACCCGACGTCCAAACCACACTATTGGCAGCACTACCATTGCTAGCATGACGATAATGATCGAGCTGAGTTTGATGCTGCTGACAAATAACATGATGAGGCCGCCTAAAAAAAGCAGACCGTTGCGTAACGCCATCGAAATACTGGTGCCGACCAGCGCTTGGATCAGTGTGGTGTCGGTGGTGATGCGGGACAGGACTTCGCCAGTCTTGGTTGTTTCAAAAAATTGGGGACTTTGTGTTACAACGTGGGAATACACCGCGCTGCGGAGGTCTGCGGTGACCCTTTCACCAAGCCAAGACACCATATAAAAACGTCCTGCGGTTGCTACACCTAAAATACATGCAACGCCGAATAGTGCCAGAAAATATAAGTCAATGTGGTGGGGATCTTTGATGCCGCTGCCACCGAAGCCTAAATCAATCATTTGCCTGAAAGCATAGGGAATTGCCAGCGTGGCCCCAGCGGCGACTAGCAACGCAATACCCGCTAATAAAAATTGATGCTTGTAGGGCGAGAGATAGGGAAGTAACCCGGCGAGGGTTGCCAAGCTGTGTTTTTGGGATTCTTTGGTTGTGGTTGCCATGTTGTTTTTATTTTATTGCTGATTG
>JACMQE010000143.1 GCA_014377145.1 Glaciimonas sp.
CAGCACGTTGCGTAATATCGCCAGTTGGAGGGTAAAGGAAACAGATCGTCTGAGTGCTATGGCGACTGAATTGCGTAAGCTTGGTGCAGTAGTTGAAGAGGGTGAAGGCTATTTGCGTGTTACGCCTCCTGCTAAGCTGCAGCCCGCGACAATAGATACCTACGATGATCATCGCATGGCGATGTGCTTCTCATTGTCTTCACTAGATGGCTCAGCATTACATGGTACGACAGTGCGGATTAACGATCCAAAATGCGTGGCAAAAACATTTCCTGAGTACTTTGATGTTTTTGCAAAACTTGCCTTACAAACTTTACTGTAAAGCGACATGCTTATTATTCTTTTTACTTTTAAAGATGTTACTAAATTGGCTTCAGATGCAACAGTTGCTCGTGCGCAAGGATACTTTAGGCAACGACCGTGGTCATGCTCGACGAGAGCCTTAGGCGCTTATATGGTCAAGTGCAAGGGAGCGGAGAAAACGTTTACCGCCAATCTATTGAAGTGCAGGAAGATAATGGAAATGTCTATTTCGAAGGCGAGTGTTCTTGTCCTATACGCTATAACTGCAAGCATGTTTTACCGTACTCATTCAATGTTTACATAACGCAGATTTGGCAATGGAGGCTTCACCATGGCGCCTAAAAATGCCGTAAATGCCACGGTTGCTTTGCTGCCTAGGTTGATAGGAAACTGGTTACATCGATTGGAGGATGAGTTGGCGGTCGAGTGAATGGCCAGGGTAATGCAACCTACGCCTACTTATAGGTTTGTTTTTTCTTTGGTGCCGACAGCAAGTAGTAAGCAGGTTTTACTTTATTTATGTAAAGCACGGCTGCGTAAAGATGAATAATTCAGCAAGATCAAACCGCTTGGCGACAGCTATTATTTTTATCATGGAATTCGCGAATTTTCGCAGGAAGTCAATCAGGATTCAGTAAGTTTATTTGTCGCATTGCTCAGTCGAAATAGCCACATTAAACCTTATTATCAATCTTAAATGCAGCAAAATAAATGCGAGTTGTCCGGGAAGTTAGGCGCACAATTGTTGGCCTTAATGTAGAAAAAAAATCTTTTATGGGCAAATTCCGCTGCTGATCTGAGCAAGGGACAAGGACATTTTCTGGCACTATCATCGTCTCGCAATGGAATATTAAAGTGGCGTGAGCAGCACAAGGAAGAAGCGCTGGATATCCTCACCATCCTCCGCACATGAATGGGTGCGATTGGCCGGGAAAGCGACGACGGTAGTAATTGCGAAGCCGCTTGAGATATCGAAACTGGTCTGGCACTTTGCACCGGTTGCGACCGAAACAATTGCGCATGATGATGAGACAATCGATTATATCTTGCCGACTACGCCGCCTTGGTACATCGACAATCTGTTTTGTGGTGAACTGACATTACCGCCGCACTTGCACTAAATTTTAGCAGATGACTTGATTAACTTGGTAGCACAAGCACCGCTGCTGGACGCAGACAACAAACGGCAGGTCGCCCAGCAACTGCTGATACAGGACGTTAGTGATCCGATTCCTATTCCATTTAGCGTGCTGGATGAGATCACGCCACAGCCGATGCTGGTGCTGGATATTAGAATTAAAAGCGATGGCGTGTTGCAAGATTTTGCGCAAATGCTATTTTTATACGATGGCGTGGTTGTTTCTGCAGAATTTAATCCTATGTTCCAGAGAAATGGCGTTAATAGGTTTGAAAAAATTATCCGTATCAGGTACTTGAAAACGCGGCTGGCCAAAAATTAAGGGATTACCATTCCCAAGCCGTACTAGCTCAAGCACACGTAGATACTTTTGTGATGGTTGATGAGGCAGCGTGGCTACGTTTTTCTAAACAGGGTATACTCGCTTTGAGCGCTGCTGGATGGCTGATCGATAAAACATCTGACTATCGCTTTGATGTTACTGTTATTGATATTGATGACTGGTACGCAGGCATTCAAGGAACTGATCTCGATCGAACCAGGTGATCCCTGGTTCGATCTGGCGCTGGGAATACTCATTAATCAGAAGTGGGTGTCTTTGTTGCCACTGTTGATCGATCTGATTTGTCAGGCCCCACTGATTTTAATCCAAAGGCATTGGTACTGTGACCAGATGGCGACGAATTCTTGGTGCAACTCAACAGCGGGCAGCGAGTTGCATTTCCCTGGGGAAGGATTAAGCTAATTTTAGCGACGTTGGGGGAGTTTATTTCACTGATAAAATCGGTGATTCGGTGCGTCTTTTTGTCCTTGATACGGCACGTCTGGCCGAGTTAGATGACAACACAGACTTACGCTGGCTGGGTGACGAGCGTTTGCGTCAATTGGGGGAGGAGCTCAACAGCTTTGGCGGCTTGCAACAAGTTGTATGCCGGAGGGATTGCAGGCTATCTTGCGCTAATATCAACGTGACGGCCTGGCATGGATACAATTTCTGCACGAATATAATTTTGCAGGCATTTTGGCTGATGACTTGGGGCTGGGTAAAACCATTTAAGCCCTGGCGCATATTTTGATTGAAAAGAATGTGGGCCGTTTGACGGCACCAGCACTAGTTGTCGCCCCGATCAGCTTGGTGTCGAACTGGTAGGAAGAGACCACACGTTTTGCTCCCACACCAAAAGTGTTGATGCTATAAGGCAAGGGGCGGATTGCCCATTTTGATCATATTATTGAATATGATCTGGTGTTGACTACCTACGCATTATTGGCCCGTGATGAAGAAAAGTTAAGGATGCACCAATACTATTTGTTGATTCTGGACGAGGCGCATTACATCAAAAATGCGTGCTTAAAAGCAATGCAAAGCGCCAATTTGCTTAAAGCGCGGCATCGGTTGTGTCTGACCAGCATGCCGCTTGAAAATCATTTAGGCAAATTATGGTCACAATTTTACTTTCTCCTGCCGAGTTTACTTGGATCAGAAAAAGACTTTAATCGGGATTTCCGCACACCAATATAGAAGTACGCCGACGATGAGCGTAGAGCACTGCTGGTGCGTCGTATCAAGTCATTTTTATTAGATCGGATCAAGGGCGCCGTGGTGAGCGAATTACCACCGAAAACTGTCATCGTACGGCATGTCGAGCGCTATGGCCCCCAACGGGATGTATATGAAACCGTGCCTGGCAATGGATAAAAAAGTCCGTGCCGCGATTGAGAGCAAAGGCGTGGCGCGCAGTCAAATCATTATTCTAGAAGCATTGCTGAAATTGCGGCACGCATGTTGCAACCCACGTTTGGTAAAAACGGTGAAGGTTGAGACTGGTTGCACCACATCGGTGCCCGCCGCCAAATTGCTTGAACTCATGGAAATGGTCGATGAGTTGCGTCAGGAGGACCGACGTATCTTAGTCTTTTCCCATTTCACCAGCATGTTGGCGTTGATCGCGGAAGCGTTGAAAAACGCAAACATCAGCTATGCGTTACTGACAGGCGCTGCCAAAGATCGAGGTGCGGTAGTGCGGTCATTTCAGAACGGTGAAGTGCCCGTATTTCTGATTAGTCTCAAGGTAGGGGGCGTAGGCTTGAATTTGCCCGCAGCCGATACAGTCATTCATTATGATCCCTGGTAGAATCCTCCGGCTGAATTGCAAGCAACCAATCGTGCGTGGCGGATTGGTCAGGATAAGCCAGTGTTTGTATACAAGCTCATTGCTAAGGGAACGGTAGAAGAAAAAATTCAGGCATTACAGGGTAAGAAGGCAGTACTCTCTGACGCTATATTAAGCACCACCGGTGAGGTGCTCAACGTGAAATTAACTGTGGAAGATTTGCAGGCCATTTTTGATCCATTGGATTAAGCCAATGGGCATCCAGAGGATTAATTTTTCAAGGAATATGTTGCCCTAATAGGGGAGAAGTTCGCTGTATGCGAGATAATCTGTTCGCAAGCTGCGCTTTTAACGCCTATCGATATCAGGTCAATTTTTTAAATACGTTAAGAACTTAAACGTCCATGCCAAATTTTTATACACCTGTCATTACTATTGACGGGCCGACTGCTTCCGGTAAAGGCACGGTGGCACAAAAAGTCGCCCAACATCTTGGGTTTCATTACCTTGACTCGGGCGCATTGTACCGACTCACTGCATTGTCGGCGCTACGGCGAAATACTGCGCTCGATGATGAGCATGCCCTCGCTAAAGTCGCCGAACATTTGCACTGCCAATTTGAGGATGGAAATATATTTTTATCAAAAGAAGACGTTACCGAGGCAATTCGTGCTGAGGTGGTTGGTAATACGGCATCTAAAATAGCGACACTAATGCCGGTAAGGCAGGCGCTTTATAGCTTACAACTTGGCTTTTATCGGGCACCGGGGTTAGTTGCGGATGGTCGCGACATGGGGACAATAATTTTCCCGCACGCAGTGCTTAAGATATTTCTCACTGCAAGTGTTGCAGCCAGGACGGAAAGGCGTTACAGACAATTGATTGGCAAGGAATTTTCTGCTAGTATGCAACTCCTTTCCAATGAGCTAAGTGAGCGCGATGCACGTGATACGCATCGCAGTTCAGCCCCACTTAGGGCTGCTGAAGGGGCATATCTTCTTGATACTTCGGAGCTCACCGCAAAACAAGCGATTGAACAAGTACTTAATTGGTATGCATTATTAAATGCCTAAGCCAATACTGAAGTATTAGTGAAAGCATGTGTAATGCTTGAATAACCTTGGTGAAACCTGACTTGCATTGTATTTTTCATTAGTTATATGTATTTCGATATATTGACTTAGTCATTAGTACCAAATATCTGTTGTTATTTAATTGTTTTTAGTTGTATCTAGCTGTTCGATTTGGCGCAAAGCTGGATCGAACGTTTAAAAACCTAACCCTTTATTGATCGTATTCTGGTTGCTGTGCTTATTTAAGGGTTTATTATTTAGCACGTTGGAATACGTCGCAATACTGGCAAACTAGTCCAATCCTATGTCTATCACTGTTCTCTCCTCTACCTCCGGCGAATCTGATCTCTTTGCCGCAATGTTTGAAGAATCACTGTCACGTCAAGACATGCGTTCTGGTGAAGTGATTTCTGCTGAAGTCGTTCGTCTTGATCATAACTTCGTTATCGTCAACGCTGGCCTCAAGTCAGAAGCGTTTATTCCAATTGAAGAATTTAAAAATGACAATGGTGAACTCGAAGTAACTGTAGGTGATTTTATCTCCGTTGCTATTGAATCACTGGAAAACGGTTTTGGCGACACTATTCTGTCGCGTGACAAAGCTAAACGTCTGGCATCTTGGCTCTCGCTTGAAAAAGCGATGGAGTCTGGCGAGATCGTCATTGGTACTGTCAATGGTAAAGTTAAGGGTGGTCTGACCGTTCTGACCAACGGTATTCGCGCTTTCTTGCCTGGTTCGCTAGTCGATACACGTCCTGTTAAAGATACGACGCCGTTCGAAGGCAAGACGATGGAATTTAAGGTCATTAAGCTAGATCGCAAGCGTAACAACGTCGTGTTGTCACGTCGCGCCGTGATTGAAG
>JACMQE010000144.1 GCA_014377145.1 Glaciimonas sp.
AAGCAATCGCCGCGATAAAGGCCGATGCTGGAATGGTAAATATCCAAGCCCATACAATATTACTCGCAACACCCCAACGCACCGCCGACAACCTGCGCGATGCGCCGACGCCGACAATCGCACCCGTAATGGTGTGCGTAGTTGATACCGGGACGCCAAGAATGGTCGCCATGAACAACGTAATGGCACCACCTGTTTCAGCGCAAAAACCACCAACTGGCTTCAGTTTTGTGATCTTTTGTCCCATGGTTTTGACAATACGCCAGCCACCAAATAATGTTCCAAAACTGATCGCGCTATAGCAAGACAGAATTACCCACCAAGGCGGTAGTGCATCAGCGCCATTTGAAACGCCAGCGGCGATCAACAGCATCCATATGATACCGATTGTTTTCTGTGCGTCATTCCCACCATGGCCAAGACTATACATTGAAGCCGATACCAATTGCAGACGGCGGAACCATTTATCCACCTTACGGGGTGTTGAGCGGACAAAAATCCATGACACAAGCACCATCATGATTGAGCCGAAAACAAAGCCAAGTAAAGGTGACAAAACGATAAATGCGATGGTTTTAATGAGACCAGAAGAAATCAGTGCACCAGTACCAGCTTTTGCTACCGCAGCGCCAACCAAGCCCCCAATCAGCGCGTGTGAAGAAGAAGAAGGAATGCCATAATACCAAGTCAAAATATTCCAACAGATGGCACCGATAAGTGCCCCGAATACAACATAATGATCGACCACCTCTGCATGAATAGTGCCTTTCCCTATATTCGCTGCCACATGCAATTGAAAAACGGCAATTGCAACAAAATTAAAAACTGCGGCCATTGCGACGGCCTGTTGAGGCTTTAAAACACCGGTGGACACAACCGTGGCAATTGCGTTCGCAGCATCATGAAAGCCGTTTATAAAGTCGAACACTAACGCCAGCGCAACAAGGAGAGCAAGAACGTAAATACTAATATGAAGAGTTTGCATAGAAATTGAGTTATTCTGAATTATATCAAGGCGGCACGATGATAGTGAAACTTTGTGACCACAAAAGCAGCCTTTACCGGCTCGTCCAACATGGTGCAGCGTTTTTGTTTTTACATATACGCTACGGCGAAGAACTTAAGCGTTTTCTACGATGATGCCTTCAATGATATTAGCAACGTCTTCACACCGATCTGTTACTGTTTCCAAAATTTCGTAAATCGCTTTCAACTTAATTAAAGTACGTACATCTGGTTCGTCGCGGAAAAGCTTCGACATCGCAGCGCGCATGACGTGATCTGCATCTGATTCTAGGCGGTCGATCTCTGCACAAATTTCGAGAATTCTGGTCGAGTTATCCATATTGTGCAGAAGTGCCACGGCAGCCTTGACACGTTCGGCACAGGAAAGACACAACTCAGCAAGACGCTTTGCTTCTGGCGTAATGGCCTTGATGTCATACAACGAAATGGTTTGTGCGGCATCTTCAAGCAAATCGAGAATGTCATCCATGCGCGTAATCAGCGTATGGATATCGTCACGATCGATGGGCGTAATGAAGGTCTTGTGCAGCATATCAATCGCCGCATAAGTGATCTTGTCGGCTTGTTTTTCAATGCCCTCAATGGCGTGGACCCGAACCTCCAGATCATCGAAATTTGTCATTAATGCCACCATTTCTTTTGCGCCCTTCACACACAGCTCGGCATGTTGATTAAAGAGCTCAAAAAATTTGTCCTCAGTTGGCATCAAACGTGCAAGCATATTTATTCTCTCTTCTTGATTAAAGCTGCATTAAATCTTGTCGTATGTTACGGAAACTTAAGATGTTTTATTAAAGTACAATAAAGTTAACACTTATTTCTCAGACCAGAATACTACATACTTCTTAAATTAGTCCATCAAACTAATAATGTGAAGTTAAAATGAGATTGATCTGGTACTGAAAAAGTACGATTTTCATTTTCAAAATTGTGACAATATTAGTCTCCGCCATACGGCACTGCAAGGCCACCAGCATAATTATCAAATTTGGTGTATTGACCTACAAAGGTCAGTCTTACGCTCCCAATCGGCCCATTACGCTGTTTGCCGATGATGATTTCAGCAGTGCCTTTTTCTTGTGAATCGGGGTTGTATACCTCGTCACGATAAATAAACAAAATGATATCGGCATCTTGTTCAATCGCGCCTGATTCGCGCAAGTCAGACATGACTGGGCGTTTATTGGGACGTTGTTCCAGTGAGCGATTCAATTGTGATAATGCAATCACAGGACACTGTAGTTCTTTGGCCAGACCTTTTAAATTTCGAGAAATTTCCGATATTTCGGTGGCGCGATTTTCGCCAACGCTATTGCCTGACATCAACTGCAGGTAATCGATAATAATCAACCCTAACTTGCCGCACTGCCGCGATAATCGGCGTGCACGTGCGCGTAATTCTATAGAGCTGAGTGCGGGCGTTTCATCAATATACAATTGCGCATCGTTCATTTTCTGAATCGCATGCGTCAATCGCGGCCAATCCTCATCATTCAAGCGTCCGGTACGCAAACGATGTTGATCAAGACGACCAACAGAGCCCAGCATACGCATGGCTAATTGCGTGCCACCCATTTCCATTGAGAATACGGCGACTGGCAGCCCACTTTCTATCGCGACGGTCTCACCGATATTGATAGAAAATGCGGTCTTACCCATCGATGGCCGACCGGCAACGATAATCAGATCGCCGGGCTGTAGGCCAGATGTCATTTTATCGAGGTCAGTAAAACCTGTGGGAACGCCAGTTATCTCACTTTGATTGTCGCGGCTATAAAGCTCATCGATACGCTCTACAACTTGTGCCAGCAGCGGCTGAATTTCTTGGAAACCTTGTGCGCCGCGTGAACCTTCTTCGGCAATCGCAAAAATCTTTGATTCGGCCTCATCCAGCATCTGCTTAACTTCTTTGCCTTGTGGACTGAAAGCCTGGCCTGAAATTTCATCGGCAACCGTAATCAATTTGCGGAGTATTCCACGATCACGAACGATTTCAGCGTAACGACGGATGTTAGCGGCTGATGGCGTATTTTGCGCTAACGCATTGAGATAAGTCAGACCACCGACTTCTTCGGCCTTGCCAATGCTACTAAGGGATTCAAAAACTGTAATAACGTCCGCTGGATGCGTATTATTGATTAGCTTGACAATATGTTGAAAAATGATGCGGTGGTCGTACCGATAAAAATCGTCGGCCCGAACAAAATCGGCGATTCTGTCCCAGGCGGCGTTATCAAGCAGTAGCCCACCCAGAACGGATTGCTCCGCTTCGATTGAATGGGGTGGGACACGTAAAGAATCTAGCTTTGGATCTGAAGGTGCATGCATGGCGCGAATTATACCCCCTTAGCTAGGTTTAGCTATATTTCGCGCTTTCGCGGCAAATAAAAAAAGACAATAAAAAAGCCAGGCAAGCCCGGCTTTTTAACATCACAACAAGCACCGTCAACAAACTTAATGAATTAAGTGTGCTCACCGATCACTGTTACATTGACGTCAACTAAAACATCAGTATGTAAAGATACAGCAACGACGTGTTCACCAACAGTCTTTAATGGACCAGTAGGTAAACGTACTTGCACTTTTTCGAATGCAAAACCTAGCTTGGTCAACGCCTCAGCAATATCAGCGTTCGTGACAGAACCAAACAAACGACCATCAACACCAGATTTTTGCGAAATCTTTAAGGTTAGGTCACTCAATTTTTCACCTTGCACTTGGGCGGCAGTTAATTTAGCAGCAGCTGTTTTTTCGAGTTCAGCACGTTTAACTTCAAACTCAGCAATAGCTGCGTCGGTAGCACGACGAGCTTGACGTTTTGGAATCAGAAAGTTACGGGCGTAACCATCTTTTACTTTAACGACTTCACCTAAATTGCCGACATTAATGACTTTTTCTAACAGAATAATTTGCATTTTTTCTCCTATTTCAAGTCGTCAATCAAGCGTTGTGTAGATCGGTGTACGGCAACAGCGCCAAAAAACGTGCACGTTTGATCGCTGTGTCCACCTGACGTTGGTAAATTGCCTTGGTGCCGGTCAGGCGTGCTGGCATAATTTTGCCATTTTCCTGAACGAAATCTTTCAACGTATCGACGTCTTTGTAATCAACGCCAGCAACGTGAGCTGCAGTGAAGCGGCAAAACTTTTTACGCTTGAACAGCGGGTTTTGTTGTTGACGCTTATTTTTCAATTTATTTTTATCGAACTTTTTACCGAATGCCATTTGTGGCTCCTGTATAAATAATTAGGCCGCAGTTTCAGCTGCAGAAAATTCAGTGATATGAAATACCAGACTTCGCCCGTTGCGACTCTTGCGCGCCAAGAATCCTATAAACCAGTATTGGCCACCCAACATCGTCTGATTAAATCTTCCCGAAATCTCACCTATGGCAAGCGCAGCAATTTCGAATTCAACCTGACGCTGGATACCTGCTTCATTTGGTGACGAACGGCTCAGCAATATTGCCGAAACGATCGGTATACCAGCTGGCGTATAACGCAATATCTCACGCTCTGCGATTTCGGCTATCAATTGAAACACGTTATTAGGTTGACTCACTCCGGCTATGTAGCAGTTTGGCAATGCAAAGAATGCAGGTTAATTGGTGAAGTTAGGCAGCTATAGCTGGTGCAGATGATGTGGTAGGTGCTTCATTACGATGACTTTTAGCAGCATCTTCCTTTTGCACGGCCTTCATCATGGGCGATGGACCAGTTTCAGCTTTTTTCAACTTAACTGTCAGATGACGCAGAACAGCATCATTGAATTTGAAACCGGTTTCAATTTCTGTCAGTGTTTCGCTATCGCATTCGATGTTCAAACAAACATAATGCGCTTTTGCTAACTTCTGAATCAAGTATGCTAACTGGCGGCGGCCCCAATCTTCAACGCGATGCACGGTGCCACCGCCAGCAGTGATCATGCCCTTGTAACGTTCCAGCATGGCTGGGACTTGTTCGCTTTGATCCGGATGGATCAGCAAAACGATCTCATAGTGACGCATAAACTCTCCTTGTGGATGATAAAAAGCTG